>CAYPYZ010000341.1:0-1500 GCA_964414805.1 uncultured Paludibacter sp. | reverse complement strand
AATGATAAAAGTAAATCCTTTAACCATAACATAAATCTTTCCTACAACCTATCTGAACCTGACAAATACCTTTTTAACGCTGTCATCCGCAATGAGATGAGAAATACTCCCTACAACAACAGGACAGCGAAATTATTTTCAAAAGGAAGCAGTGACCCTATCTTTTCCAGGGTTCTATTGCATGAGACCGCCTATTCCCCGTCGTTAGACCTCTACTATCAACAAAATTTATCAAAGGAACAAAGTATTCAGTTCAATATTGTCGGAACATTCATCGACACCAATAACAAGCGACAATATCTGGAATACTCAGAAGATGATCCGGATATTAGCGATATCTTATCAGATATTGATGGAGAAAAGCGCTCGATAATCGGGGAAGGGATTTATGACAGAGAAATCGGAAATGTAAAGTTCAGTTCAGGAGTAAGGCACTTCCAAATGAAAACTGAAAATAAATATAAAGGTTCTATCGAGATGAGATCTGATATGAACCAGTCTGAAACTTATGCATTTGCCGAGATTCAGAGCCGGGTAAAATCATTTAGTTATTCGGGAGGAATTGGAATAACCCGTTCCTATTTTAAAGAAAGTAATGAAAAGAATGAAGTTTTCACCTTCAGCCCGTCCCTACAATTAAGTTACCGCCCGCATTCCAGTTCGTTTATCCGGTATTCGTTTAACATAAAACCGTCGATCCCTTCATTAGGATCCCTGACAAATGTTGAACAAGCCATCGATACTCTCCAGATCAGCAGGGGTAATCCCCGGTTAAAAACATTCAGTATATATACAAATAACCTGACATACAGTTTATCGATTAAAAAATTTAACGGAAGTTTAAACGCGAGATATCTCTATTATAAAAACCCTATCATGGAAAGTATCTTCGTTGAAAATGACAGGATTATCTATATGGATGAGAACCAGGAATATTATAAACAACTTAATACTGAACTTAATTTCGGTATAAATGATTTGGATTTGTTTGGTATTCCCCATTTTTTTTCGACAAATTCAAGTCTTGGATATACATATTTTAAATCCAAAGGGAAAAATTATGATCATGCCTATGATAATTTTTATATGAGCATTATCGGAATTTTTTCGTATAAGGACTTCTCGCTTATCGGACAATACAGGAAATTCCAAAATACATTATTTGGTGAAACCATTCAAAAAGGAACGGATATGACCGCTTTCATGTTAGCTTATTCTAAGGATAATTTCCAAGCAGGGCTTCTGGTGATGTATCCGTTTACCAATACTTACAAAAGCGGTTATGAGAGAATGAGTTCCGTTGCCCGCGTCACTTCTTATGATTATGTCAAAGAAGCGGGCAGAATGTTCGTTATTCGTTTATCCTACAATTTTGAATTCGGCAAAAAGTATAGAACAGATCAGAAAAAACTAAATAACAAGGACACTGATTCTGGAATAATTAAAATTGAGTCCACTCCGAAAAGTCGGCAGGACATTTAGTTGATTATTAATTTGTTT
>CAYPYZ010000340.1:0-1507 GCA_964414805.1 uncultured Paludibacter sp. | reverse complement strand
TTAATCAAGAGTCTGCTTGTGGAGAATAGATGTTTTTCTTCTACTACTGTACTCCATATTGCCTTTTCATATTGTTTGCACCATTGTAAATCTTCGTGGCTGTAACCAATAAGCATGGCTGCTGAGCTCTTTGGCATAATGATTTCTTTAAGGAATAATAGCTTACCCTCGTAGAGCATATTTCCTAAAACATAAGCTTTGCCTTGGTAGGGGAAAAATTCTGCTAACAAATGCTGGATAATATCCGATGCTAACATTTCCTTACGCATATTAGGCATCAGATATTCATGGGTAATAGCATTATAAATTTCATACTCAGCACCTAAATATAAATCACTGCCAACAGCAATGATAGAGTCTGTCAGCAAAAAATGCTGATTGAACCCTGAAATAAATAAATAAATTTCAAATAGGTCTTTATCAGGGAAATAATGCTTTAAGTAATTGAATGCTAAGGATAAATCTGCCTTTGTGTCCGTCAAATTAGTCGTTTCTTCTATTACCTTTTGATTGACTTCCATAAATACGGAATCACTTAAGAAAGTCTTGATTTGCTGAGCATTATTAATACTATCCTCCGGGTGAAGCATCAAAATATTGCTCATAAAAAGCGGATAAAAATCAGGGTAGCTTTCAGCAAGTTTTACTAATGATCCGTCTATATCAGCTGTATCCAAAGCGATAAAATCCAAATCAAAGCGATGCAAACGAACATCAACAGTTTCTTGAAAACTATCTATATGAAATCTATTAGTTTGTTTGCAAGATGTAGCAATTGCAATTATAACCCATATTATTGCCAATAAAGAGATATTTAATTGCCTATGACACACAGTGATATAATCAATTAGATAGTTTGAAATACTAAATCTTTAGCGTTTTTTATTCCGTTCACGCATCATTTTTTCTTGCTCCCTTTGCATCTTTTCTAATCTTTCCATAAAACTACTTTTCTTTTTAGTAGTCGTCTGTTTCTTCGCATTGGCAGCACGTTTAGCATGTAGCTGTGCTAAAAGTTTTTTCTCATCGATAGTTTTTCTGATAGCATATGTTTGTGCAACAGTTATCAATGTAGAAATAAAATAGTAGTAGGTCAGACCGGATGCGTAACTATTAAATACAAACATGAGCATGATGGGCATAAAATACATCATCGACTTCATCATGCCTGCTCCGGGCTGGTCTGGTGTAGCTGTATTTGCCATGTTCAACTTCGTGGATAATAGCGTGGTAACGGTCATTAGCAAGGTAAACAAACTGATATGATTACCATAAAATTTAGTAATAAAAGGTATATCAGCACTCCAACTCCAAATTGCATCATAAGATGATAAGTCCTTGGCCCACAGGAAACTTTCACCCCTTAATTCAATAGCAGCCGGGAAAAACCTAAACATCGCAAAAAGAATAGGCATTTGCAAAAGTGATGGCAAACAACCACTGAATGGACTGACACCCACTTTGTTGTATAGCTCCATCGTGGCTTTTTGTCGCTCTGCCGCCTTGT
>CAYPYZ010000339.1:0-1519 GCA_964414805.1 uncultured Paludibacter sp. | reverse complement strand
GAGTGGGCGACTTATGTTGAGGCGAAGAAGGTATTAAAAGAGGGTGGGTCTGTGTGGCAGTCCGATAGCGGGTATCGCCAATCGGTGCCAGAGGTGAAGATAGCAAATGAAGCTTTAGGTAAGGTGAAAGCCTTACTTGCCGAGTTCGGTCTGACTCCCTCCAGCCGGGCTCGGCTTAATTTAGATGGGCCGGAAGACGGGGAGAGTGACCTTGACTAATGTATTATGACAAGGAGTTGGCTGAGGGTGTAGCGGCGTGGTTCCCTAAATATTTACGTCATACAAAAGGGAAGTGGGCGGGCCAACCGTTTAATTTATTGCCGTGGCAGGGTGAGGAAATAATAAAGCCATTATTTGGAACGTTACGGGAGGATGGTAAAAGACAATATAAGACAGTATATGTAGAAATTCCTAAGAAACAGGGCAAGAGTGAGTTGGCTGCCGGTGTTGGGTTGCGGTTACTTTTTGCTGATAACGAGCCGATGGCCGAGATATATGGTGCCGCTGCGGATAGAGACCAGGCGTCTATTGTGTATGAAGTTGCAGCAAAAATGGTTGAAATGGAACCGAGGCTTGCAAGTAGGTGCAAGGTTCTTCATTCAACTAAAAGGATCATACACAATAACGGGAGTTTCTATCGGGTTCTATCTGCGGATGCATATACTAAGCATGGGCTAAATACTCATGGTGTAATTTTTGATGAATTACACGCGCAACCCAATAGGGAATTATGGGATGTGCTAACTGAGGGTGCGGGAGATGCGAGAGAACAACCCGTTATCTTTGCGATTACCACTGCGGGCTATGATCGTAATTCAGTTTGTTGGGAAGTGCATGAGTATGCCAGAAAGGTTAAAGAAAAGATTATTGTAGACCCGACATTTTTACCGGTGATTTATAGTTTGTCGGAAGATGCAGACTGGCAAAATGAGGAAAATTGGAAAGAGGTAAATCCATCAATCGGGATAACTACTAAGCTATCGACAATGCGGGCAGACTTTGAAAAGATTAAATATATACCCGCAAAACAGAATAGTTTTAGGCGATTGCGATTGAATCAATGGACAAGCCAATCAGAGAAATGGCTTGATATGCACGCGTGGGACGCTTGTGTTGCAGCACCCATATTGAGTGAGTTAGAAGGTGAAGTGGCGTGGGCCGGTCTGGACTTAGCTTCCACGATTGATATTGCGGCGTTCGTGGTGGTGATTAGGCAGGATGATAATTATGATGTCCTGCCTTATTTTTTTGTACCTGAAGAAAGAGTGAAAGAGCGGGCGGGGGTTGACCATGTTGATTATGAAGCATGGATACAACAGGGATTTATCGAGGCGACGCCTGGAAATGTAATTGATTATAGGTATATCAGGAAGCGGATAAACGAGGTAGGACAGCAATTTAATATCCGCGAGATTGCGTTTGATAGATGGGGTGCTACTGAGATTATTCAGAGCCTTGATGATGACGGCTTTACTGTTGTGCAGTTTGGACAGGGATTTGCATCGATGGCGCATCCGAC
>CAYPYZ010000338.1:0-1535 GCA_964414805.1 uncultured Paludibacter sp. | reverse complement strand
AATGGTATGCTGAAAAAAGGATTAAATTATCACTGGGGGGAATGAGTCCTTTGGACTATAGAAGGAGTTTAGGTTTTGTCGTTTAAAGGTTCAAAAAAATAAACGAACTTCTTGCATAACTACGACAAATCGGTCGTCCCCCGCATGATAGGAGCATGCAAAGAGGGTAAGCAGTTTATCATCATCCTGCAGGATTACGCCCGTATCATAGAATGCGGATTTACGAACTCCATCAATATATTGAGTAAAAATATACTTATTGAGACATAGTATAGGAATACTTATGGTTACTATGTCTATAGTAACTATAAGTAGGGAGATTGTTAATAGGTAACTACATATATAGAATGAAATAAAAGGTGGTGTTATTTTGGCTGCAGGGAACCCAATCGTTACTGTAAAGGACTATGGACATATTATTTATCATTTCGCTGAGATTATGGATGAGAAAGAGATTACGCGAAATAGGCTTGCGTCATTGGCGGGCATGAGGTTCAAGGTAGCAGATTGGCTGTATAAAGGAACGATCGAACGCATGGACATGGACATTTTAGCACGTGTTTGCTTTGTGCTGGACTGCCAGGTGGGAGATGTCATTCAGTTTTGTAAACCTGGTGAGGACTCTTAACATACATCTGCTTGCTGTAGGGTTTATGTATGGTATAGGAAAATGAGAAAGGTCATAAAGACTTCAGCTGTAATCAGTGTCCCAAGTTGATAGCCATAGATGAACTGTTTAACACCAGATAAACGGTTTAACTCCGCCTGTGCTTTGGAAAATTTCTTAAATAATCCCAGCTCTTCTTCCTCCTAAGCTTTTAGAAGCTTATTTTCGATTACTGCGTTTTCCCTCACAAGTCAATACCTACGTGGCAACACACTGTTACATAAATTCTGCTAAAAAAATCCAGACCACTATCACTAAAAAGAAAGTTGTCTGGAAATAATAAAACATTCTATTGATTCGGGCGCATAATTGATTCATGATGAATATATATCCAATAGCACCATGATATACCTTTGTAATGGCTTAGATGAAAACATCGATTGCCTGAAAAAAATTTATCTTGTTTTAATCCAATACAAACTTCCGTAAATTCGTACCCAATAGGGTAATAATAGATATATAAGCACCTTTATACAGTATCGGATATAACAACCGGTGAATTATTATACAAACTGAGTTATTATGGTTTATATGAGAAAGCTAATTGATAAAATAAGATTAAATAAAGAACAAAGGGAAAAACTGATAAAGGCGGTTGAGGCACAAAAGTCCGAACAACGAGAGATGCTAAGAGCAAAGATAATTCTTCTATTGTGGGAAGGGAATGATGAAAACGAAGTAGCTAATCAACTTGGCATAAATATCAAAACTGTTCGAAAGTGGAGAGACCGATTTCATGCCAGCTGCATTTTTACACCAAAACATGCCTCATGGATAAATCGGATAGAAATATTTTTTTTAATATTGCATAGAAGATGCCTGAAATTATCAAGCTTCAAATCAAAAGAAGAATTAAAACAGATGGTAA
>CAYPYZ010000337.1:0-1536 GCA_964414805.1 uncultured Paludibacter sp. | reverse complement strand
AAGGCCAGGGTAGTGAGTACTATAGTTTTCTTCTTAGAGTAGCAATTTCAAGATACAGATAATAGATCTTTAGCAATGCGATGTAAACCGGATATTATTTTTTCGCGTTGAGCTTTTCGTGGACGTTTGAGTCCGGAGCTGTTCAAAATCTAATTCATATTCACCCTGTTATTCTTGGGGGAGGGCTTTACCTGTTTACATAAAATGCGCTTTATTACCTCTACTCCCCCCATATAAATACAACAGTTTGATTATTTTTTATTACTTTTGTCCTCAATTTGAAAATCCGAAAAAAATGAAGAGAACGAAAATTAAAGATGCACTAAAACGCAAAGATTTTGGAGCAAACATCAATATAAAAGGATGGGTGAGAACTAAACGTGGTAATAAAAATGTGAACTTTATAGCCCTGAATGATGGTTCTACCATTCATAATATTCAAATTGTGGTGGAGGTTGCTGATTTTGGTGAGGACTATCTAAAACCTATTACTACCGGTGCATGTATCAGTGTAAACGGAAAATTGGTGGAATCTCCGGGTGCTGGTCAAAGCGTTGAAGTTCATGCTGATGCCATCGAAATTTATGGTACTGCTGATCCTGCTACTTATCCTTTGCAAAAGAAAGGACATACCTTGGAGTTCTTACGAGGAATTGCACATTTACGTCCAAGAACCAATACCTTTGGAGCAATTTTGCGTATGCGCCATCAAATGGCAATTGCTATCCATTCTTTCTTCCACGGAAGGGGATTTGTCTATTTTCATTCGCCTATCATTACGGGCTCCGACTGCGAAGGTGCAGGAAATATGTTCCACGTAACTTCCCTGAATTTACATGATGTACCTAAAACTGAAAATGGTGCTATCGACTATGCTAAAGATTTTTTCGGAAGAGAAACGCACTTAACGGTTTCCGGACAATTAGAAGGTGAATTAGCAGCTTTAGCCTTAGGTGAGATTTATACTTTCGGACCTACTTTCCGTGCGGAAAACTCCAACACACCGCGACATTTAGCCGAATTTTGGATGATTGAGCCGGAAATGGCATTCTATGAAATCGAAGAAAATATGCAGTTAGCACAGGACTTTGTGCAGTATTGTGTACGCTGGGCTTTGACGAATTGTATGGATGACCTGCAATTTTTGAATGATATGTTTGATAAGGAGTTGTTGGAAAGATTAAACTTCGTGGTTGATAATGATTTCCAACGATTGACTTATACAGAAGGAGTGAAAATTTTAGAAGAAGCTGTTGCTAAAGGGGTGAAATTTGAATTTCCTGTTAGCTGGGGCGTAGACTTACAATCTGAACACGAGCGTTATTTAGTGGAACAACATTTTAAGAAACCTGTTATCCTGACTGATTATCCACAAGAGATTAAGTCATTTTATATGAAGCTTAATGAGGATGGTAAGACTGTGAGAGCGATGGACGTGCTATTCCCTAAAATCGGTGAAATCATTGGTGGATCGCAAAGGGAAGAAGATTATACAAAATTAAAAGATCGGGCAAAAACTATGGGTGTTCCCGAAAA
>CAYPYZ010000336.1:0-1599 GCA_964414805.1 uncultured Paludibacter sp. | reverse complement strand
TTTGATGGAAGCATCCGAAAGTATGGGCTGTACAGGTATATCAAGGTTTTTTCGTATCTTGCTTCGTCTTTCTATGCCAACTTTGTTAGCTGCGGCATTGATGGTATTTATGCGGGCATTTGCAGATTTTGGTACACCGCTGCTTATTGGAGAAGGATATCGCACATTTACTGTAGAAATCTACAATCAATATATGGGAGAAGTAGGAACTGACCACAGTTTTGCTGCTACTATATCAATTATAGCGGTGATTGTTACGACACTGATTTTCCTTGTCCAAAAATTTGCTGCTAAGCGTTTTGCCTTCAGCATGAATATGATGAACCCAGTGAAGAAAAAAACACCAAAGGGTATTAGCTCTATTTTAATGCACTTATATAGCTATATCCTGATTGGCGTGGCTATTTTACCGCAAGCTTATATCATATACCTTTCTTTTCGAAACTGTACAGGCAGCGTATTTAAGGAGGGTTATTCGTTCGATAACTATATAATTGGCATGAATAAATACTTGGGCGAGTCTTTAAAAAACAGCTTGATGTTTGGTGTCATTGCAATGGCTGCAATTATTTTGCTGGCGATACTCATTTCATATGTCATAGTACGCCGTCCGAATGCCATAAATAATACGATAGATGTTGTGTCCATGCTTCCTTATGTTGTTCCAGGTGCTGTTGTGGGCATCGCATTAATTATCTCATTCAATTCAAAACCAATAAGTATTGTGGGTACGATGTGGATTATGATTTTGGCACTGGTTCTGCGGAGATTACCCTATACAATACGTTCTGCGACTGCCACTTTAATGCAAATCCCGATTAGTTTGGAAGAAGCGTCTATAAGTTTAGGGGCATCAAAGCCAAAAACACTTGCAACTGTTACAGTCCCACTGATGACAAGTGGTATTGTTTCTGGAGCAATATTAAGTTGGATTGCAATTATTACTGAGCTCTCCAGCGGCATCATTCTCTACAATAACCGTAATATTACCTTAACCGTTGGCACCTATGTGCAAATTGTTAGAGGCAATTATGGTGTTGCTTGTGCATACGCTACAGTTTTGACCGTTCTAACTATACTTTCCATGATTCTTTATTTAAGGGTGAGTAAATCTGAAGATGTCAAAATTTAATTGAGCAGGTTGCACGTACTAAAATCCTTTAAAGGAGAGAAAATATGATAATGAAACAACCATATTGAATATTACCTGGTTCATCACGTTTTGTAGTAAATGCGGCAAATAACATACTCGGTATTTCTATGCAATGAAATTTAGCTCCAACTTAGAATACAAAACAAAAGACCGCAACTTAATCTCAAGGTGTAGATAACTAATTATGCGGGTTTGACCCGCAAAAAACTAAAAGAAAAGGAAGAAGAATATGAAAACCAAAACTAATCTTGTAAAAATCGTATTGATGCTAATTGCTGTGTTAGTTGTTGCAGCCTGCAGCGCAACTACTACGCCTACACAAAGCGATGTAGCCCCAGTTGAGACGTCCATACCGGAACCTGCAACTCCATCTGAAGAATCAGAAGTTATTCCTGAGGTAGTGGACATCGGTGATGCACTGGTAATCTATACTGCAGAACCAGACG
>CAYPYZ010000335.1:0-1645 GCA_964414805.1 uncultured Paludibacter sp. | reverse complement strand
CAAATTCTACAGACAACTAATAATAAAGCAAAACTTATACCAACTTTCTCAAAATTTTCAAAACACTTACACAGGCTTATGTGTGCGCAACAATATTTTTATTACACGCCACAAAATAAGCAAAGCTGTGCAATTTTGCTTATTTTAAAATGCAAAATTGCACAGCTTTGCTTATTTTTATCAAATTACATGAGGTTATCCATTTTAGCTTCTGGTCTATTTTAATGCCTAATTATTCATTTTTAGATTCATCCTCTTTTTGAAGTTTACGGGTAATAGTGGAACGGTTGACACCTAGTACTTCCGCCACCTTAGCCGTACTATGATATCTTTTATAAGCGTCATTAATCAACTTAAGCTCAAAGGCCTGAACAGCTTCCGCCAGAGGCATCATTTTATCACCATCTATAATATCGTCAAAAAACTTTTTTTCTTTACTTTTATAAATATTTTGTGGCAGTTCACATAAATGAATAATATAGCTATTACCAATAACTACTAGTCGTTCCATCAGATTTTCCAACTCACGAATATTACCCGGCCAGTCATAAGCAAGTAATTCCTTCATCACTTCATCAGACAATTGCCTGTTGCGCTTATACTTTTTATTAAAAGTATCAAGAAAATGAAATATCAACACAGGCAAATCCTCTTTGCGTTCTCTCAAGGACGGCACTGTAATGGGTACCACATTGAGGCGATAGAATAAATCCTCCCGGAATTTACCCTCCCTCACCATGGCAACTATATCTCTATTGGTAGCGGATATAATGCGGATATCCACATGTATAGATTCCGAACCGCCAACGCGCATAAAGGACTTTTCCTGCAAGACATTAAGAAGCTTTACCTGCAAATTAAGCGGCATTTCCCCAATTTCGTCCAAAAACATCGTGCCACCATTGGCGATTTCAAATAAGCCCAGCTTGCGTTTATTGTTAGCCCCAGTAAAGGAACCCGCCTCATAACCAAACAATTCTGATTCAAGCAAATTCTCGGGGATAGCACCACAATTTATTTTGATAAAAGGTCCGTCACTCCGCTCACTTTGCTGATGAATGGTGGTAGCAAGCACGTCCTTGCCCACGCCAGACTCGCCGAGCAACAACACCGTTGTATCCACCATAGATATATTTTCCACCTGCGTCATCACTGCCTTCATCTTCCGACTGACACAACCAACTAACTTTTAAGCAAAGTAAGTGCCTTTTCTCAACTGTTTTAATTCAGAAAATACCCGTTCCGACTTTCGATTAAACTCGTTAAGGCGCTCTCGTAGCTCACACAATTCCTTCGTATCAACAAAGTTCTGCTTATCCGTAAATAACCTGTCCAAATCTCGGCTAATCGTAACAATGCGGAAAATATTACCACACTCATCAAAAACCGGGGTACCAGTCACTACTGTGCTCTTGTCATTGCTAGAATTTTGGATAATGGTATGCGTTTTCATATCATCTAAAACCAAGCGCGCCACCGAAGGGAAAAACAAGCCTTGATTTTCAATAACATTGACGACTTTGCCCAATAATTTCGTCGGCAACTTGTCCATCTGCCCGGTGGGTTCATTGAACCACAAGATTTTACCCTGACCATCAGTAACTAAAATTGAATCATAACAATTATTTAAAATCAACTCATATTC
>CAYPYZ010000334.1:0-1651 GCA_964414805.1 uncultured Paludibacter sp. | reverse complement strand
ATACGTGAAAATTTACCTATATCTGCAGAGATTGAAGAGGTACAAGTATATCGTGAACCAGTTGATACCTGTATTAACTATATAGTTGATCTTTTAGATGAGGCTATTGAGGTATTGCCTTTACAAGTGCAAGATTATGCTGAAGAATTAGGGCGTATTACCAAGCCTATAGCTATGGCTTTGAAAGCTGATGTGTTGGTAACGGCAGCCAGTCCATTGTTCAATGGAAATCCGGCTTATGCCAATATGAAGGATAATAGAGGTGTACATCTATTTAGTCAAACTTTTGATTTAGATAAATGGGAACTTGCCATGGAAGCCTGTGAAGAAGCTATTGAGGTTGCGGAAGAAGCCAACCATATACTTTATCAATTTAGTGATCTTAGGTATCCGGTTTCAAATAGTACCAAGGTGGTTATGTCAACAAAAAACCCTTATAGTGTTAAATGGAATGAGGAAATTATATGGGGTATCTCATTTAGGAATGCTTCTAACCTTACCCAAGGTTTTAGTATGCCTCCTTTCAATGCTACCCATTTACAAAATGCTGTTGGACAGCCGATTTTTTCAGCGCCTATTCATATAGCTGAAATGTTTTATTCCAATAATGGTGTTCCAATAGAAGAAGATCCATCTTTTGATTATGATAATCGTTATGAAACTTCTCCAGCTTTGAATCAAAAATATTACATCAGTGAGGGCTTTTTAACAGCTAATTTGAATCAATTTAGGGAACCACGTTTTTATGCTAACTTGAGTTTCGATGGTGCTATTTGGTTTGGAAATGGTAGATTTAGAGATGTAGGAACAGGCACTCCTGATACGGAATCATGGGTTATCAGAGGTAAGGCAGGCGAGATTTCTGGTAAATCCAGTTCCATCAGGTATAATACTACCGGATATTATATTAGAAAATTATCTAATTTCGAGACGGCCGGTACTACTGAAATGGTTCATATACGTATGTCACATCCCATGTATCGCTTAGCTGATTTGTATTTGCTATATGCTGAAGCACGTAATGAATTTATGGGACCTGACGATCAAGTATATACCTATGTGGACGCTGTAAGAGCAAGAGCAGGCTTAGAAGGGGTGGTAGATAGTTGGGCTAACCATTCAGTTTATCCCGATAAACCGTCCAATAAAACCGGTATGCGTGAGATTATTCGTAAAGAAAGGATGATAGAATTAGCTTTTGAAGCGAAAAGATTTTGGGATTTAAGAAGATGGTATATTGCTGATGAGATTTGTAACAGACCTATTAAAGCATGGAATGTGAACGGTAGTAATCCGGCAGAATACTATAATCTTGTGACCTTAGAATTGATGGAGTTTTCAACTAAGGAGTATTTCTGGCCATTGAGGCAACATGCTTTGCGGACGAATCCCAATCTTATTCAGAATTTGTATTGGTAAGTATAAAGAAAATATACCATCAGTTTTAGATCAAAAATTTAAACTATAAATAAAGATGAAAGACAATTTAATATATATTGCAATACTCTTTCTCATCATTTGCATGCCGGCTTGTAATGAACAACACATAGGTCAGTATCCGGTTGATGATATTGCACCACAGCCGGTTTCCAATGTAAGAGTGG
The DNA here is from genome assembly GCA_964414805.1 of uncultured Paludibacter sp. GTDB lineage: Bacteria > Bacteroidota > Bacteroidia > Bacteroidales > Paludibacteraceae > Paludibacter. Next base: position 47 of record CAYPYZ010000334.1, on the reverse strand, counting down.
AGAATATGCCGGGAGCTGTAACGCTGACATATGACCTTCCGGATGAA
>CAYPYZ010000333.1:0-1652 GCA_964414805.1 uncultured Paludibacter sp. | reverse complement strand
TGATGAGGAGTTTCAGAAAATCAACATTGAAAAAGATGGTTTCCATGGCGAATGGGACTACGTAATAAAGCCATCGGATGAATGATTTATTTTATTACAGTTACTAAGTATCAAAAACAAAAAAAATGAAGAGGTTTATTCTTAGTTTGCTATTGATCTTTTCCATGTTAGAAGCTACATCCCAATCACCAGGCCTAAAATCAGCGGATGATTTTATAGATACTAATTATCCATCACTTGATAAATTGTATAAGCAGCTACATCAAAATCCTGAACTCTCATTGCATGAAGAAAAGACTTCCGAAATAATTGCTTCAGAGTTGAAAAGCTTGGGTTTTGAGGTGATTCGAAAATTAGGAGCTTATAGCCACGCGGGTATTTACAAAAATGGCAAAGGCCCTACAGTTTTGATTCGCACTGATATGGATGCTTTACCGGTAGAAGAAAAAACCGGGCTTCCCTACGCTAGTAAAGCCGTAGGTATAAATGCTATAGGAAACGAAGTGAGTGTGATGCATGCATGTGGCCATGATCTTCACATGACCGTGTTTGTTGGAACTGCCCGCGCTTTGATAAAAGCGAAAGATCATTGGAAAGGAACATTAGTGATGGTGGCGCAATCGGCTGAAGAAGTAGGACTAGGAGCTGATTTAATGTTTAAAGCAGGATTATATGATAAAATTCCTAAGCCCGACTATGCTATAGCTCTCCATGCCAATCCATATTTAGAAGCTGGAAAGTTGGGGTATCGGGAAGGAGCGTTTCTGGCTAGTGTGGATATGATGGATTTAACAGTTTTTGGTGAAGGGGGGCATGGAGCTGCGCCCCATACTACTAAGGATCCGATTGTGTTGAGCGCGCAAATGATTCTGGACTTTCAAACCATTGTAAGTAGAGAAATCAATCCTTTGGAACCAGCGGTAGTAACGGTTGGTTCTATCCACGGAGGGACAGTCCATAACATCATCCCCGATGAGGTAACAATGCAATTAACACTTCGCTCCTATTCGGAGGATGTAAGGAATCAAATTATAGCATCCATACATAGGATTAGCAAAAATGTTGCATTAGCCGCGGGATTATCAAATGATAAAATACCTGTTATTAAAATTCGTGACCCGTACACGCCGGCAACGATTAATGACGCAGCACTAACTAATAGGATTGTCGGGGTATTCTCAAAAAAATTCGGGAATGATAACGTGATCGAAATGCCACCATATATGGTTGGAGAAGATTTTAGCCGTTTTGGGGTGCAAAGTCATAAGGTGCCTATATTTATGTTTTGGCTCGGGGCTATGGACCCTGCTAAGGTAAAATCCGCCAAAGAAAAAGGTGAACAACTACCTTCACTGCACTCTCCCTATTTTGCCCCTTTACCTGAACCCGCGATAAAAACAGGAGTAAAAGCAATGCTGGTGGCCGCCTTTGAACTTTTTAATCACCAGAAACCTTAAAGGAGTTGAATATTGGAAAATTAGCAATGGAGGTTCTAAGATTTGATGAATAGGAGTTCCTGGTCATAAAAGTTATCATTGTTATGGTGAAAAAATATAGTATTCTGATCTTAATATTGTTGATAAATTATATGAGTTTATCAGCAAGCGACAGTCTCAGGGTAATTCTTTTTACAATAGATGGGTTGCACTGGG
>CAYPYZ010000332.1:0-1654 GCA_964414805.1 uncultured Paludibacter sp. | reverse complement strand
AAAATGGGCAGTATATCAGTTGGGAAATTAGCTGATTTAGTGATTTTTGATGAGAATATTAACGTATCAACAACTATTATAAATGGAAGTACAATTTGAAACCGACACAGCGGTACGTGATTTTATGAAAGATGAATTACGTGTAAAAGTTTATGAAAATCGCGATGAAATGGGTAAAGGTGCGGCTATGGATGCTGCAACGAAAATCAAGGAACTTTTGAGCCTGCAAGATGAGGTGAATATTATCTTTGCGGCAGCGCCATCACAGAATGATTTTTTTAATCATTTAATTCAGGATAAGGAAATAGCTTGGGAGCGTGTCAATGCATTTCATATGGATGAATATATTGGCTTAAGTCAAGATGCGCCCCAAGCTTTTGGCAATTTCTTGAAAGACAGGTTGTTTGATAAACTCCCATTCAAAAAGGTTTTCTATATCAATAGTGCTGCTAAGTCAGTGGAAGAAGAATGCCATAGATATGCTAAATTGCTATCTATGCATCCGGTGGATGTGGTTTGTTTGGGTATAGGTGAAAATGGCCATATAGCCTTTAATGACCCGCCTATCGCTGATTTCAAAGATCCGGTGAAGGTGAAAGTGGTCAAATTGGATGATGTTTCGCGTCAGCAACAAGTGAATGATAAATGCTTTAATGCTTTGTCGGAGGTGCCTACGCATGCATTAACCCTTACGATACCTGCCTTGTTGAGTGCTGATTATTTATTCTGTATAGTACCTGCACCTACAAAAGCAAAGGCTGTGTTTCACACATTGAATGATGCAATTTCGGAAACTATGCCTGCAACTATTTTAAGAACTAAAAAGAATACTATTTTGTATTTGGATGATCAAAGTTCAAAATTATTATAAGCTATATCTGACAAAAGCCCATGTATTATATTAAAAAAACTTTCTTTTTCACTTTGATAATTGTATTTTTGTTTGCTTGTACAAATAAGCAAAATCCAACAACTATGCAATTTACCGGTCAAGATGGTGAGGTTAAATTAATGGTTATCAACCCGGGCCATTTCCATGCTTCTTTATTACAGAAGAATGCTAATAGTCGTGTGAACGACACCATATATGTATATGCGCCTGAAGGAGAAGAATTGAATCAATATATCAAGGCTATAGAGGGATTTAATACGAGAGAGGATAATCCTACAGCTTGGCATTTGGTGGTTTATACTGGGGATGATTTTTTGGAAAAAGCTATGGCGGATAAATTGGGGAATGTGGTAATATTAGCGGGTAATAATCAATATAAAACGAAATATATTGCAGACGCTATTGCGGCAGGTTTACATGTTTTATCGGATAAACCCATGGCAATCAATGAACAAGATTTTATTAGTTTGCGGGATGCATATCACTTAGCTAATCTACAAGGTGTTTACTTGTATGATTTGATGACTGAGCGTTATGATATGCTGAATATAATAGAAAAAACTTTATTAGTTAATAAAGATGTGTTTGGTGAGTTACAAAAAGGAACGGTTGAAAACCCGTCCATCTTCATGGAAAGTGTTCATCACTTTTACAAAGAAGTTGAGGGCAAGCCTTTGATTCGTCCTGCGTGGTACTACGATGTAGCGCAGCAGGGCGAAGGCATTGCCGATGTAACTACGCATCTGATAGATTTAGTGTTTT
>CAYPYZ010000331.1:0-1664 GCA_964414805.1 uncultured Paludibacter sp. | reverse complement strand
AAGACACGGGCTTCTATCTGAATTTTCTTAGCATAAATATCCCATTTTACTTCGTTGCGGGCATGCAATTCTTTTTCTGAAAGGACACCTACCGTCTTAAACATCTCAATGGATTCCGGCGAAGTATATCTTTTATATATTTCAGGGATGTTAGCTTCGCAATCCAAACCGCGTTTCAATGCCTCATCTTTCCAGTTCTCGCTGTAGCCATTGCCATCAAAACGTATGGGCTTGGAAATTTTGATATAGGATTTTATAACTTCAAAAATAGCTTTTTCCTTGCTGATTCCTTGGGCAATTTTTTCATCCACTTCTTGCTTAAATTCCTTCAATTGTGCTGCAACTATGCTATTCAATACAATCAATGCAGAAGCGCAATTCGCGGAAGCACCCACACCACGCAATTCAAATCTATTACCTGTAAAGGCAAAGGGAGATGTTCTATTCCTATCCGTATTATCCAATAAAACTTCGGGGATATGTGGAATGTCCAATTTCAAAATCTTCTTGTCGTGCATCACGATGGCTTCCTCGGAAGTGCTGGCTTCGATTTTATCCAATACATCTGAAATATGCGAACCAAGAAAAGCTGAAATAATGGAAGGCGGCGCTTCATTAGCACCCAAACGATGCGCATTATTGGCAGTCATGATGGATGCCCGCAACAAACCATTATGCTTATAAACAGCCATCAAGGTATTTGCTAAAAAAGTAATAAATTGCAGGTTTTCAGCAGGAGTTTTTCCCGGTGTCAAAAGCCCTACGCCTGTATCTGTCCCCAATGACCAGTTGTTATGCTTACCCGATCCATTGATGCCTGCATAAGGTTTTTCATGCAATAACAATCGAAAACCATGACGCCTTGCTACCTTTTTCATCAAAGACATAATCAGTAGGTTTTGGTCGTTGGAAAGATTGGCTTCACCATGCAAAGGTGCCAATTCAAACTGATTGGGAGCCACCTCATTATGCCTGGTTTTTAAAGGAATCCCATATTTATAAGCTACAAATTCCAAATCTTTCATATAGGCTACCACCCTCGTGGGAACAGCCCCAAAATAATGATCTTCCAATTGTTGGTTTTTGGCAGATTCATGTCCGATTAAGGTTCGGCCGGTCAAGGCCAAATCCGGACGTGTAGCGTATAATCCTTCATCTACTAAGAAGTATTCTTGTTCCCAACCAAGGTAAGAAGTCACCCTTTTCACCTTAGGGTCAAAATACTGACAAACCTCTGTAGCGGCAGCATTGACTGCATGCAAAGCCTTGAGTAATGGAGCTTTTAAGTCCAAAGATTCTCCCGTATAGGAAATAAAAATCGTAGGAATCACCAAGGTGTCATCATAAATAAAAGCAGGAGAAGAAGGGTCCCAAGCAGTATAACCTCTTGCTTCAAAAGTACTCCTGATGCCTCCACTTGGAAAGGAAGAAGCATCCGGTTCTTGTTGTGCCAAAAGCTTTCCCGGAAAGGTTTCTATGATGGTTTCACTCGGACCGGCAACATAATCAATAAAAGAATCATGTTTTTCAGCCGTGCCATCGGTCAGGGGTTGAAACCAATGGGTATAATGCGTAGCGCCTTTTTCAATAGCCCAGCGTTTCATGCCGGCAGCCACATCATCAGCCACTTTTCTGTCCAAAGCCACTTCATTATCCACCGCATC
>CAYPYZ010000330.1:0-1678 GCA_964414805.1 uncultured Paludibacter sp. | reverse complement strand
AAAAACAACTTGGTTATATAGATAGGAGTAATAATTATGCATTTTCATCGGATCAGAACCGTCATAATATACTACACCCGTGGGAATACGCTCACCAAAGTCAGTTTTAAAGCAATCAACGCCCATATTGAGTAATTGGCGCAGTTGCTCTGCATACCATGTGCAGGCCTCAGGATTAGTAAAATCAACAACTGCCATTCCTGCCTGCCATTTATCCCACTGCCATACATCTCCATTAGCACCTTTAAGAAAATAGCCTTTAGCCATTCCTTCATCAAAAAGATGTGAACGCTGAGCAATATATGGGTTGATCCAAACACAGATTTTCAAACCTCGTGCCTTTAACCGCTTCAACATATTAATGGGATCAGGAAAGACCCGTTCATCCCATTTAAAATTACACCAGTGATACTCTTTCATCCAAAAACAGTCAAAATGAAACACTTCAAGCGGTATATTCCGCTTAGCCATACCATCTATAAACTCCGATACGGTTTTTTCATCATAATCTGTAGTAAAGGAGGTTGTTAACCATAATCCAAAAGACCATGCCGGAGGGAGGGCTGGTTTACCGGTTAGATCTGTATAACGAGCTAAAACTTGCTTTGGCTTGGGACCGTTAATCACAAAATACTCCAGGTATTCACCAGCAACACTAAACTGTACTTGCGATACTCTTTCAGTACCCACTTCAAAGGATACCAGCTCAGGATGATTAACAAACACCCCATATCCGTAATTAGTTAAGTAAAAGGGCACGTTTTTATATGCTTGTTCGCTGCTCGTTCCTCCATCGCGGTTCCAAATATCGACAGTTTGACCATTTTTTACAAAAGCAGTAAATCGTTCACCCATACCATAAACACATTCACCCACCGCTAACTGCAGCTGTTCTCGAATATAAGTGCCTGCACCGTCTACCTCTAGATAAGCCATGCTGCGGTGGGCACTTTCAGTAATCAGTTTTTCGCCGCTGAAAAATTGGAGACTGAAATCCTGATCTTTTTTTGCTTCAACTCGGAGATTACCACTGGTTAAGCTGACACACTCATTGTTATTATTAATTTTAACAGGATTATCCGTCTGATAATTGAGTTCAAATTCAGGTCCCTTATGTCTGGCTCCCTGATGATGATAAATTCTCACACCAATCACATCAGGCATGGGAGAAAACAATTTTACACTTAATACTGCTCCGTCTAGTGTTGCACCTCGGTGAAGGATCCGGCGAGTAGGTGCAAAAATAGTTATCTCACTATCAGTTACATCTGCGTCATACACTGTAATTGGTGATTGTGCCTTCACTCCCGGCAACATCAACCAGTTCCCATCAGTAAATTTCATAGCAGAACCGCCTTTACATTATTTTTACGAAATCGTTTTAGTATTATATTTCTATAACTATTATCAAATTCCTGCATTAATTTTGTAAATTAATTACATTCAGTCACAGTGTCTAAATTTCCACGATTCTATAGGTTTTCTTCCGCTTTTGCAGGATTTCCCCCTATAAAAACGGAAGTTCTTTCGATAAGGTCTCTTATAGGGGGATTGATATGCCAAAGAATATACTAATTTTACTTATGTCGGTTATTTTACTATTGTTATCAAGTTTTGCCACCTTTGCTGCACTTGATCTTTGTATAGGAGAGCAGCTTGTCAAACTGCCTGCACCACT
>CAYPYZ010000329.1:0-1685 GCA_964414805.1 uncultured Paludibacter sp. | reverse complement strand
TTGGTGATAACGATTATCTCCCTGTCTTATAAGTCTGCTGGGATCAGGAAAATCAACTATTAGCAGTCGATCACGTGCTACCCCGTTAACTAAAACAGTGCCTTCGGAATTTATCGAGACCTCACCTTCACCGATATAAATAGGTCCGTTTTCGCCTCTAACCTGATAGCCATCTAAAGAAACTAACCATCCGCCGGCATTTAATGTCAAGCGACCATCGCGGGTATAACTAGTTTGACCGGGAGTGTCAATTACAAAAAAGCCTGAACCGACAAGGGCAACATCCAAAGTGTTTCCTGTTGTATGTATTCTACCTTGGTAAAATAGCGACTGTTCATCGGCAGCTACCGCACCTGTCCCTAAACGGCCTATTGGGCTGTACTTATTCTTATGCTGACACATTAATAACTTCTCGGGAAATGCTTCCACTTGAATTTCCTGCCTCTGAAAACCTGCTGTATCCACATTAGCCAGATTATTGGCAAGTACCATAGAACGCAGTCCTTGAACCAGCATACCGGATGCAGCTGTATAGATACCACGTAACAACCTAACACCTCCTTTTTTTCCCGTACTAAATTTATCGGTCAGATAAGGGGAAAACTTTAACAGCTTTACATTAATCACTGCAAAAAAATTACTGCAAAAAAAAAGGCCTGTAGGCCTTAAACAACTGCACTCGTTTTTAAAACATCCTGAAGTTCGTCTAACATTTCTAAAACCAAACCACAACCCTCTGCCACACATGTTAAAGGATTATTGGCAACATAGACTGGAACCTGCGTTTCACGATGAATCAAATCAGCTAATCCGTCCAACAGTGCACCTCCGCCCGTAAGAACAATCCCTTTACCGACAATATCAGCAGCCAATTCTGGTGGAGTAACTTCTAATACAGATTTAATCGCTTCAACAATACTATTAATCGGCTCTTCCAACGAAACGTAGATATCTCTGGAACTGAGATCGACATTACAAGGCAAACCGGTAACCAGGCTTCTGCCTCTGATTCCCAAATATTTATTCTCAGTAAGATATGCAGTGCCAATATGAATCTTTATTTCTTCAGCAGTTCGTTCTCCGATAGCAACATTATAGGTTCTTTTTATGTGACGGATAATTGCTTCTTCGAAATGAGAACCTCCTACTCTCAGTGACTGACTGACTACCTCACCTTTTAGGGAAATAACTGCTATGTCAGTTGTTCCTCCCCCAATATCAACAATCATGTTGGCCGAAGGTGCTGTAATATCCAGTCCACAGCCAATCGCTGCTGCCATTGGTTCAGAGATTAAAAAAACTTCTTTTGCCACACTCTTAATAGTTGCATCCAAGACTGCACGTTTTTCTACAGCGGTAATTCCTGATGGTACACAAATTACCACTCGTGGCTTAAAAAGCTGCCATCTACCCATTGCTCTACCTATAAAATATTTAATAATGCTCTCAGTCAACCGATAATCAGCAATAACTCCTTCGCTAAGGGGTCGTATTGCCTGTATATTTCCGGGCGTACGCCCAATCATACGCCGGGCTTCTTCTCCAATTGCGCAAATTTCATTATTGTTCAAGTCCATTGCTACAACTGAAGGTTCTTGCAGAACAATGCCTTTTCCTTTGACAAAAACTAACATATTAATAGTGCCTAGATCAATTCCAATATCGGTCCCAAACATGAAGAAGTT
>CAYPYZ010000328.1:0-1734 GCA_964414805.1 uncultured Paludibacter sp. | reverse complement strand
CAATCATTGCAGCTTATTGCTCTATTTCCCTGTCTTGCGGTTTATGCATATCAGGCTTATAATCACTACATGGAAGGTAAAAGTCTGTTTATCCACAGACCTAGACCTGAACTTTCCACTGCGGAAAATATTTTACGGATGCTCCGACCCGATAAACAATATACACCATTAGAAGCCCGTATTTTGGATGCGGCTCTGGTTCTTCATGCCGAACATGGGGGCGGTAACAATTCAACCTTTACCACTCATGTTGTAACCTCTACGGGGACAGACACCTATTCTTCCGTTGCTGCTTCTCTGGGCTCATTAAAGGGGCCAAAGCACGGCGGAGCTAATATAAAAGTGGTAGAGATGTTTGAATACATAAAAGAGGCCGTATCCGACTGGGCCGATGAGGATGAAATCCGTAATTATCTGGGCGAAATTCTTGACAAGAAAGCCTTCGATAAAACTGGTTTAATTTACGGTATGGGACATGCCGTTTATTCTCTGTCCGATCCCAGAGCGCGGGTTCTGAAAAAACTGGTCAGGGATCTTAGCGAAGAAAAGGGGCTGGCTCAGGAGTATGAACTTTATGCAAATGTGGAACGAATAGCTGCCGAGCTCATATCGGAAAAGAGAAGGATATACAAGGGTGTGGGTGCAAATGTGGATTTTTACAGCGGTTTTGTATACTCTATGCTTGAGCTGCCCATGCAACTATATACACCGATGTTTGCTGTATCCCGCATTGCAGGCTGGAGCGCACACCGTATCGAGGAGCTTATAAATGGTGGCAGAATCATACGGCCCGCCTATATGCAGGTCTGTGAGCGTACTGCCTATAAGCCTATAGAAAAAAGATAAGACAAAGGGGGACGTACCTAATTTGTCACTTTTGAAGACCGGCACAGTGGCTTACGCAATAAACTGAACCAAGCCATGGGGACCGGTACGGTGGTTTACGCTTTTAAAACCATTGTACCGGTCTCCATGGCCTTTTTTGTATGCGATTGAACCAGTCCTCGCCGCCTTTTTAAATGCAGATTTTTTGCTGCGTTTAAAATAGCAATTATTACACAGATCTGCCAAGATTGCTGCTACTAAATAAATATGCCAATAAATATGGATAATCGAAATAAGCTTATGATATAATAGGCTGAGACACAGTAACGGGGGGATAATAATGGCTAAGGAAATATCAAATGAACAATTATTTGAATTTATGACAAAGATGTATGGTGAGATGCAGGAAGGATTCAGTAATGTAAGGTCGGAAATGCAGGAAGGGTTTAAAGAAGTGAATTTAAGGGTAGACAATTTGGAGAGCGAGGTAAAAGAAACAAAAGATAGGGTTATTATTATTGAACAAGAGCATGGAAAAAGATTGGATGCTTTATTTGATGGTTACAAACAAAATTCCAATAAGTTGGATAGAATCGAGGAAGAAGTATCTAAACATGAAGAAATAATACTTAGAAGAATAAAATGAGATGTTTATTATGGATGAAAAAGAATCCTTGGTTTGAAGGGAAGGTAATTCCCGTACTAAAACAATTGATCAAAGAAATCTTAGATATTTAACTATATTTATATGTCTAACAGCTCCGAAACAGCAAGGGTCATTGTTCTTGTGCATAGTTTAATATACTTTTCATCAACAAAGAACTTTGAGCTATGCTGAGGGCCATAATCGCCTGTACCAATCATAAAATAAACAGAAGGTATAAGGTCAGACAAATAACCAAAATCATC
>CAYPYZ010000327.1:0-1745 GCA_964414805.1 uncultured Paludibacter sp. | reverse complement strand
AAATTTTCTCATATTTTCTCCCTTTCTTTTTATCCTTTTTTATTTTCTATTCTTTAACTCCACCAACGTTAACACCTTTAGCAAAATATTTTTGCAAGTAAGGATATATAACGATGATTGGAATGATAGATAAGATAATTGCCGCATACGCGAGCGAGTATAGTGAATATGGATACACAACGACGACGTCTGTATCTGATGCAGCTTCTGTGATGCCTCTTAATACAACTTGAAGTGGATGTTCAGCATCTCTAACAAGTTGTCTATTCCAGAAGAATCCATTCCAACGGTTTAGTGCGTAAAATAGTGTGACCGTTGCAAGTGCTGATTTTGACATAGGTAAGTAAATATTACCAAGCACTTGGAATTCATTTGCACCATCAATGATGGCGGCTTCTTCAATCTCTTTAGAAATACCATTAAAATAGTTTCTAAGGAGTAAAATATTGAACGCTTGTGCACCAAATCCGTAGATGATACCCCAGCGATTGTTGACCCAAAGTTCAGTATAGTTAATATAAGATGGGATAAGTCCTGCGCTAAACCACATTGTAAATACAATAAGAAATGCGATTTGTCGTTTAAATAATAAATTGGATCTTGAGAGTGCATAAGCTGCAAAAATCGAGATAACCATCGAGAAGATTGTTCCATAGAAGGTGTAAAAGAGTGTGTTTGTATAAGATAACCAGAATTTAGTCGCTCTTTCACCAATCAGCAATGCCTTAATGGCGTCAATTTGGAAATCAATAGGAAATAAAATAATTTTTCCTGTCTCTACAGCATGTATACCTGAAACAGCCATACTGATACTGTAAATAAACGGATACAAGGTAACAAGTGCAAATAATGTCACCATAACATATGCAATAATTTTAAAGATGAGTTCGCTTTTATCTAATCGTTTCATGATGTCCCCCTAGAATAACGATGTGTCAGAGACACGTCGTGATATGAAGTTTGCTCCTAGGACAAGGAACATCGCAATCAATGCATTAAAGATATCAGCTGCAGTTGCATAGTTAAGACCTACCGTACCAGCACCTGTTGAGTCAATACCAATCGATCCTAGTTTTAAAACGTAAGTTGAAATAACTTCAGCAGTGCTTAATACTTCAGACCCGCGGTCCGCAGTAAGTAACATAACTTTTTCATAACCAATACTTAATACATTCCCAATACGCAAGATAAGCATAATTGTCAGTGTAGGTGCCATACCAGGTAATGTTACATAACGTATTTGAGCGAGTTTATTAGCACCATCAATCTTCGCTGCTTCATAATAGGTTGGGCTAATCGCCATAATGGCTGCAAAATACACAATAGAGCCATAGCCTGCGCCTTCCCAAATATCTGAAATGATATAGATTGACCTAAAATATTCTGGTTTTGAAAGCATCGGAGTTTCTGCAGCTACCCAGCCAAACTGAACAAATAAACCATTGAGTAGACCAGCACTAACACCCGATCTTTCTGCCATAAACATCAGTGTAATAATGGATGTAATGACAACCGTTGAAATAAACTTAGGTAAATAGGTAATAATTTGTGTTATTGCACGATATTTTTCATTCTTTATTTCACTAAAGAGTAACGCTAAGATGATAGGAACTGGGAAACCAAAGAATAAACCATATGTTGATAATGTAAATGTGTTTCTAAAAGCTTGCCAAAATGCTTGCGAGTTTGAACCAAACATAATGACCCTAAAAGCATAAAATCCATAGAAATCACTTGATGCAACC
>CAYPYZ010000326.1:0-1760 GCA_964414805.1 uncultured Paludibacter sp. | reverse complement strand
TACGATTTGCACCCCCCTCTTATAGGTTTTGTACATACCAACTAACGGCTTCTCTCAGGCCTTCTTTTAAAGAATACTTAGGATCGTAGCCTAATAATTTTTTAGCCTTATCGATAGATGCCAATGAATGCGGAATATCTCCGGCACGATAAGGACCAAATTCAGCTTGAATTTCCTTAATGGCAGGATCATAAGCACTTAAAAATTCTCTCAGATAATCCACCAATTGTATTAAAGTGTTTCTTTCTCCAAAAGCTGTATTATAAACGGTATTAATGGCTGTTTTGTTGTGTGTGTTCATAGCCAGCATATTCATTTGTATCACATTATCTATATAAGTGAAATCGCGTGAATACTCTCCATCACCATTGATAACCGGACGTTCGTGATTAAGCAATTTCTTGACAAATAGCGGAATCACTGCGGCATATGCTCCGTGCGGATCTTGTCGGCGGCCAAACACATTGAAATAACGCAGACCAATACATTCCATGCCATAAGTTTTGGCGAATACATCTGCATATAATTCATTCACATATTTAGTAATGGCATAGGGCGAAAGCGGCTTACCTATCACATCTTCCACCTTGGGTAGCGAGGCGCTATCACCATAAGTAGAAGAGCTGGCAGCATATACAAAGCGCTTGACTTTAGCATCGCGTGAGGCGACCAACATATTCAAAAAACCCGATACATTCACGTCATTGGAAGTAATAGGATCATTGATAGAGCGAGGTACAGAGCCTAAAGCAGCTTGATGCAAAACATAATCTACACCCTTTACCGCTTCGCGACAAGTTTCTAAATTACGAATATCACCTGTTATTAATTTGAAATGAGGTTGTTTGAGAAAAGCTTCAATATTATGTCGATGACCGGTGGAAAAATTATCCAAACAAACTACTGTATATGATTGTTTTAATAGGTGTTCACAAAGGTTTGAGCCTATAAATCCTGCCCCTCCCGTAACAAGTACAGTGGTTGTTTCAGGGCTGTTATGAGATTCTTGCATAATTCATATAAATACGATATGCTTGCAAAGATAGATTTTTTTGCTTAGTTATACACAATTTATAACTGTCAAGTGAGAAGAATTTCTATAAAAACCCAAGAAAAAATTCTACCTTTGCGACGCAAAATAATTTTTAATAGATGCAAAAGATAAGAAATATAGCGATTATTGCGCATGTTGACCATGGCAAAACGACCTTGGTTGATAAGATGCTGCATGCAGGTAATCTGTTCAGAAAGAATCAGGCTACCGATGAGTTGATCATGGATAATAATGATTTGGAGCGGGAAAGAGGCATCACCATTTTGGCAAAAAATGTTTCCATTGAATATAAAGATTATAAAATCAATATCATTGATACTCCCGGACATGCCGACTTTGGCGGTGAAGTAGAGCGGGTTTTAAACATGGCCGATGGCGTTTTATTGTTGGTGGATGCTTTTGAAGGTCCCATGCCACAAACACGCTTTGTCTTGGAAAAAGCCTTACAAATTGGTCTGAAACCCATAGTGGTAGTGAATAAAGTGGACAAGCCTAATTGCCGTCCGGAAGAAGTTAACGATATGGTTTTCGATCTGATGTTTCATTTGGATGCTACAGAGGAACAATTGGATTTCCGTACTATTTATGGTTCTGCCAAACAAAATTGGATGTCGGATGATTGGCGCAATCCAACCGATAATATCCATATATTATTAGATACAATTATTGAGGTCATACCAGAGCCTGAGTATTTGGAGGGTACGCC
>CAYPYZ010000325.1:0-1764 GCA_964414805.1 uncultured Paludibacter sp. | reverse complement strand
TACTTGGGCTTTAAGCTCGCTTATACTTCTCGAAATCGTGCATTTCAGGGGATTCCTTCGTTAAGTTATTCATGGGCTACTTTAAGCATGCCGATACCTTCATTCTTCATGATGATAACCACGGTACTCAAAATTAGGGACTTATATAGCAAGGGTGATAGCGAGAATACCGTTGCTCAGAGCATAGATTGAGGTATTAACTATGATATTAGTTGTCATTGCATTTCTTATATTGTTAGCTGTAGGGATGCCTGTTGGTTTTTCTATTGGTATTTCAGGAGTGTTGTATTTCTTTCAACACCCAGAATTACCTATCGCAACCATTGTACAGTTGCCTATCTCTCAAACCCAGAGTGTTACTCTGCTTGCAGTACCACTTTTTATCTTTGCCGGAAGCTTGATGAACTCTTCAGGTATTACCAAGAGACTTATCAAACTATCCATGCAATTGGCAGGACATATGCGCGGTGGGATGGCACAGGTCAGTGTCGTTCTTAGCACATTTATGGGTGGTTGTTCAGGATCGTCGAATGCTGATGCCGCAATGGAAGCAAGGATACTTGGTCCTGAAATGATAGAACAAAAATATCCCAGAGGATACACAGCTGTTGTAATTGCTTTTACCTCTCTCATAACTTCTACTATCCCACCGGGGGTAGGCATGATTTTGTACGGAACAGTGGGAGAAGTTTCTATTGGTCGGCTGTTTGCAGCAGGAATTATGTCTGGTTTGATTATGATGGCGGCTATGATGATTACTGTTGCCATTACCGCCAGAATTAGAAAATTCCCCAAGGCAAGGGAAGAGCGGGCGCCCTTGAAAGAAATTGCCCTCTCTTTGAAAGAGACTATCTGGGCGTTGATTTTCCCAATTGTTCTTATTGGTAGTCTAAGGCTTGGCCTCTTTACCCCTTCTGAAGTGGGGGCATTTGCTTGTTGTTATGCGCTTGTGATTGGGTTTTTCGTATATAAGGAAATGACGCTCAAGTCACTTATGGCAACCTTGAAGGAAGCCATTGGTGATATCGGGGGCATCATGTTCATGATCTCTATGTGTGGTATCTTCGCATATGGGATCCCTATGGATCAAATCCCCCAAAAACTTACGTATATGATTACTAATTTCACTACCAGCAAGTATTTGATTATGGCAATCATATTTGTGATCTATATTATTTTTGGTATGTTTATGGATGGAGCTATAGTCATCCTGCTGCTCACGCCAATTCTCTTGCCAATTGTGAGAAGCATTGGTATTGATCCAGTCCTATTTGGTATAGTAACCAGCATAATCGTGACCATGGGCATCCTCACGCCACCTGTAGGTATTGCTATGTACATAGTCAACGGAATACTGGATGTGCCAATGAATGAGTATTTGAAGGAAAGTATTCCTTTTTTCATTGTGGTAATATTGGTCTGTATACTTTTGCTGGCCATTCCCAAAATCATTTTATTCTTGCCGAATCTGCTATACGGCGTAGCGTAAGGAGTTGAGTAATGAAGTACAAGAAGTTAGGTAAAACTGGTATTGATGTCTCCATGATCTCCATGGGAGGTCATGAATATCTTCCCAATAACCTTTCCCGAGGTTTTAATGAGGATTTTGAAAAGGCGATAACCCCTGGATATATATTCCCTGGTTTTGGTGGTGAGAATAGGAAAAAAATTCTTCGAACAGCATTTGACCTGGGAATCAATTTCTATGATGTGACCCATGATTCAGAAAAAGAAGCACTTGGTAGAAATCTTCAAGAGCTAAAA
>CAYPYZ010000324.1:0-1798 GCA_964414805.1 uncultured Paludibacter sp. | reverse complement strand
ACCGTTTTGTTGCTGAAGACAATAGGGTTTTAAAAGTTAAAGTTTATGATGCAGTTATGGAGATGGATGAATCTCTACTTTTTCTTCTTTTATCTGAGCCAATTCTTAAAGAACATTTTTTTAAAGAAGTGAAAGGAACACTAATTTTTGATAAAATTAAGTTTACTTGGGTTTTGAATTCGCGTGAATTTCTGCCTGATAGCTATACTATGTATAGAAATAAAATTGGATTAACTGATAATAATAACGATATCATTAGTCAGCATGACGAGGTTACTCTCGCTTGGCCTTATAAAGACTGCATACTAGAGGGCGGTCAAACGAAGGAAGACGAAAAACGTGATGAAGTATTTTACAATGAAACTCTGGCACCAGACCAAGTTACACGTCTTTTGTATCCGAAGGTTTTCAGCGGTGCTAAACGCTATAGATGTACTGAAGAATTCAATCTTAGCAATCAATCATCTGTTGATGATGAAATAAATATAGCCTGCAAACCTGTTACAGAATTCAAAGATGAGGATAATATTTTTATTAAAGGGAATAATTTGCTGGCCCTTTCTTCATTATTGCCAAGATTCGAAGGGCGAATTCAATTAATCTATATTGACCCCCCATTTAACACAAAAAATGATTCATTTAACTACAATGATAAGTTTACTAGATCAACGTGGCTTTCATTTATGAAATCAAGATTACAACTTGCTAAAAGACTTCTACATCAAACTGGAAACATATTCATTCATATTGATGATAATCAAGCAGGCTATTTAAAGGTACTTTGTGATGAGATATTTGGGGAAAACAATTTCATTGAGCAAATTATCTGGGCGTATGGGTCCCCATCTGGGGGCAGGGCTGCGACACCAAAGCCGGTAAACATTCATGATTATATTTTGCATTATTCTAAACGGTATGAGATGAGAAAACAGAATCGTGTTTATACTCCATATAGTGAAAAATACGTTAATGACTGGTTTAAGTATGAAGATGAAGATGGGAGAAAATATCAACGTCGCCAACGTGGGAAAAATGAAAGCGGGGAAGCTATTTGGATAAAACAATACCTAGATGAGAGTAAAGGAGTCCCTCTATCTACAGTATGGAATGATATTCGGCAAGTTTATGCCGATCCTAGAGCGTACAAGGAGGACAATACTGCCGACGTAGAAGTAATCAGAGAATTTAAAGGAGGTCAAAAGCCTGAAGCTTTAATTCAAAGAATCATTGAGATGGCAACAGATGAAAACGATCTTGTGTTAGATTTTCATATGGGTACAGGTACTACAGCAGCAACAGCTCACAAAATGAATCGTCGATATATAGGAGTTGAGCAAATGCAAGACCAGGTTGATTTACTTGTTCCGAGATTAATTAGTGTAATTAAAGGAGAACAAGCAGGTATTTCTAAATCGGTCAATTGGCGTGGTGGAGGCTCCTTTGTTTATTGCGAACTTGCTGAACGCGGCGAAACATTGGTACTTGAGTTGCAATCAGCTACTGATAGTGACACAATCCTTTCTGTTCTAGATGGAGCGACTGAGCAAGGCTTGCTTCGTCCATCTATTCTACCAAAAGATTTAAAAAAAACTCGGGAAGAGTTTTTGAGATTTTCTCTTGATGAACAAAAGCAACTTGTTATGGAGCTTCTCGACAAAAATAAACTTTACATTAATCTTTGTGATATTGATGATGAGAATATGGCGGTCAGCAATGAAGATAAGGAATTTACTCGTAGCTTTTATCGCTTGAACAATGAAACGGAGAGGTAAAATGTCGAATAAATATCTCTATGAAA
>CAYPYZ010000323.1:0-1812 GCA_964414805.1 uncultured Paludibacter sp. | reverse complement strand
CTAAACTCGTTTAAATCGGAAAAATCAGGCACAAGTTGTTTCCCTTTGCCTATTTCAACTACCACATTCAAGGATTTACTGATATCTCCAAGTTGACCGATAACAGAAGAATTGCCATTGGCAACACCACGCAGCACACCATCTTCTATCCGACAAACTTGATTATCATCAATTTGCCAAGTCAAATGTGCAGGTGAAATATGATATATTGTATTTGAAATTTCGGTCTCAACTTGAATGGGGTAGCCCCTTTCATCTATCAGTATAGAGGCAGGATTAATGCTGAAATCTTCTATAGGTTTGGCATATACTATCAGCTCTGCTTGTTTACCATCTTTTTCCGCTATGACTTTTCCGGTCATACTTTGTACACCTAAATGCAAAACTTGGTCATCATCCACATACCCCAAGGATTCAGGGATGCAAGTAAAAGTAAATCCTTCCACATCCCTATCCAATACTTCATCATAGGCATTAAAACTCAATAAACTAAGGGGAATTGAAGTAGCTGCTGAGCTGTAAATAGAGGGGGTTTTATAAGCATAAGATGCGATTTCATTGCTTTCGGGCGCTAAGGAAACAGCCAATAAGGCGTCCATCACCGGACGTACAGCATCGCGGGCAGGGTAGTTAAGCATGGTTTCATCTACCACTATGGCCGCCGAGCCACCACTGTCAAAATTAACTACATTCCACGAACCTGTGGCTAACATATAATTCGCTAAATCTATACAGTTGACGCCGGCACTTGTCCTTGACATCTCAGTCATAACCACATACAGTCTATTGCCATCCTCAGAAGTACCCACCATCACGCGTGAAGAAATTTCGTATTCCCTGCCGTTCTCAAAGTTATTATACTCACCTTCATGCAATTTACCTTCAAAAGCAATACTGGGATAGCCATGAAAAGCATTCAATATATTTTGTAAGGGTTGTCCAAATTTACTTGTCTGCAACTGCTGAGCAATATGAATGGTATCACCAATTGCTACCGTATTCATCGCATTCGTTTTTGAACCACGCAGGTAAAGTACGTATTCCGTTTGGGAACTTTGAATAGGACTATCAGAAATCTCCAAAACTTCGCAAGGAATATCATCTCCGTTTACCGTCCATGCTCCTTTAGGGGAAAGTTTAATATACTTCCCGGCATCGGTTAATTGTCGTGCATTAAATCGATTAAACAATATACAATCGCCAGCAAGCCCATCCGCAGAACTATTGAAAAAATCGATTTTAAGCTCAGACGCATCCGGTAACATGACTTTAGCATTAAGAAGCGGATTAAAAACTCCGGCTTTTTTCTCTGCATTGATAGCTAATAGCGATCTGCCCCAACCACCTCCATAAGGTATTTCACCCTCACTAATATTTAAACCTATACAGAAACCTCCATCATAGGAAAAAAAATCGTGATTAAACGCCACACAGACTTTATGACCCGGATAACTATTTTGTTTATAATGCTCTTGCACAGTCCACCTTACCAAATCAGGTACCTTATGATTGGATTGTACTTGCTCAATTTTATTAAGTGGATGAGTCAAATCAACCTCAGTAACCCAAATCAACATTTTCTTTCCTGTAAAATAGATATTGCTATACTGTATGCCAGGTCCCAATTTATGATGCGCAAGCGTGTCAGGTTCTCCCCAATCAGGCATCTGTCCATAAGATGTTGTGACTACAAAATATGCAATAAATAGTAACAAATTTTTTTTAATGGAATTCATATAATTGAGATTGAGTTAAAGATAGTTGTTATTGATGGTCGTTATTTAATAATGATTTTAGTCGATTCTATAGTTC
>CAYPYZ010000322.1:0-1818 GCA_964414805.1 uncultured Paludibacter sp. | reverse complement strand
TTGTAGTAGTACGCTATGATGCTAATGGTCAGCTTGTAAGCACCATAGAACTGCCTGCTCCGCTAAGCACAAAAGTACTGCTTGCACCCAATCCTGCTGCGAATCAGGTGCAGATAATTGATGAGCAGCATTGCTGGCAATTTGCTCAGGTGTTCGATCAGCAAGGGAAACTGATAGGCGAAAAGCGTATCGGCGATTGCAGAAATATAAACATTTCGGACTTAAATGCAGGTATATATCTGATCCGGCTGAGCAATAGTTCTGGTAAATCAGCTGTGGCACGATTAGTCAAAGAGTAAGTTGCGTTAGATAAGCGCCTGACAAAAGCGGCTTTGGTTTTCCATTCCACTATTTCGGGTCTGTACCCATATACTCTTTAGATTCTATTGTTTATTTGGGAGCAGACCATTTTTTTTATGCATTAAACTGTATGTTGACTTTGTGACAGCTAAAGCTATTCACCACAGAAATTCACATCTTATTTTTTGGTAAAAAACAGCACTTAACAGTATTGATAATTGACCAAAAGCCGGTAAGTCTTGCCCAAATATTGATTTGTAGTGCAAAAAAAGCTTTCAGCGAAATATAGAACAATTCTAAACAAGCCTGATTTTGCCTGTAACTTCAAGGAATAAATGCTTTTATTACTTTCATTATCAAGTTTATACTAATATTCATTTAATAAGTAATTGTAATTTAAAATCATTCTAAATTCTATTTGATACTTGTTTTAGAGATAAATCCATTTACTTTTGTTGTGAAACAATTAACAACAGTGTTAAATGTAAAAAATGAAACCAAACCATAAATTCTTTCTTCATGGAAAACACCGTAAAGCATATTGTTGAAAAGTATGGAAGCGATCGTAACCGCTTAATGGACATCCTGATTGATATTCAGGAGACAGCCGGTTATATCAACAGTGAAGCTATCGAAGAAATAGCGCAATTACTTGATATGTCGCGAATAGATGTTGTGCAAACCATTACTTTTTATCATTTTTTCAGCACAAAACCCAAAGGAAAATACGCTGTTTATCTTAACACCAGCCCCGTAGCTTATATGTTTGGGCGCGATGCCATCAAAGAGACTTTTGAAAAGGAACTGGGCATAAAATTTGGCAATGTCACCAAAGATGGGCTTGTCGGGTTGTATGATACGCCTTGCATCGGTATGAACGACCAGGAGCCGGCAGCGATCATCAACCACAAGATTTTCACGCGTTTAACACCTTATCGGGTACGCGAAATTGTGAAGCTGATGAAGGAAGGCAAGGATATGGACGAGCTGCGCAACGAGAGTTATGGTGATGGTAAAAATAGCCTGCCCAGCTTGCGTTCGATGGTTTCGAGTAATATCCGCCGCAAAGGAATGATTTTGTCCGACGACTATCAATCCGGTACTATCATCCGCGATTTTTTACCCAAAATGTCACCCGAAGCGGTTATAGCCGAAATCAAACATTCCCATATTCGGGGCAGGGGAGGCGCTGGTTTCCCTACGGGCCTCAAATGGGAGTTTTGCAGCCGCGCCAAAGGCAGCAAGCATTATGTAGTGTGCAATGCCGATGAAGGGGAGCCAGGCACTTTTAAAGACCGTGTAATTTTGACTGAAAAACCTGAACTGGTTTTTGAAGGCATGGCCCTTGCAGCCTACGCCATTGGCGGCGATGAAGGAATTTTGTATCTACGCTACGAATACCGTTACCTTAAAAATTACCTCCTTGAAGTGATGCAAGAAATGCGCGACAACGGCCTGCTTGGAAAAAATATCAGCGGCATCGAAGGCTTTGATTTCGATATTCGTATCCAGTTTGGT
>CAYPYZ010000321.1:0-1823 GCA_964414805.1 uncultured Paludibacter sp. | reverse complement strand
TGTTGAGAACCACCAATCGATGGGACAGCCTTATAGAACACTGTCTGGAAAAATCGAGCTATAATGCGGATACAACACTTGCCAACTACCTGCTAACTTTGAAGGGGAATGAAAAAAAATATCGTCTTCAATTAGATACTGTACTGGCAACTATTGGCGATAACAACCGCGTTACCGATAGTCTGTGGAAAATCATAAATTCAATCGACAAAAACAATACCATTAAATTGGACAGTATAGTAGAGATTCATGGTTTTCCGGACATTTGTATGGTGGGGCCAAGAGCTGCTACTGTTGTGTTCTTAATTGTCCAGCATGCAGATACAACTGCTCACAATCGTTATTTCCCGTTCTTCCAACAATCTGCTATGGCCGGATGCTTTAAATTGTCTTATCTTGCCTATCTTACTGATAGAATCCTGATGAACAGGGATTTTAAACAGCTATTTGGCACACAACTTAGTTGGGATGATTCACTGAAAACACACAAACTTATACCGATTATTGATTCGGTTAATATTGATATTCGAAGGAAATATTATGGCTTAATGCCACTCGATGACTATTTAGAAAGAATAAGATAGCTTGACAAAATATGAAACCCTAATCAACACAGTAAAGTAGCTATGAAAAATAAACTCCTGTATACTTTATTCCTTTATTTCACCCTTTATACCTTAGCAGGCCAAAACTTGTATAATGCTGATATAAAAATACTTGTACTGGATAAATCTTCCGGTGAGGGAATTAGTAATGTGAATGTAAGGATTAAAAATTCACGAAAAGGAGCATCAACTTCTGCAAAGGGTTCCTGCGAAATAAAGGCCGTTACATTTCCGCTAACATTAAACATTTCACACATTGCTTTTACCGATAAGGAAGTAGTATTAAATACGCCACCGCCTGATAAACTCATT
The DNA here is from genome assembly GCA_964414805.1 of uncultured Paludibacter sp. Classification (GTDB taxonomy): domain Bacteria; phylum Bacteroidota; class Bacteroidia; order Bacteroidales; family Paludibacteraceae; genus Paludibacter. Next base: position 906 of record CAYPYZ010000321.1, on the reverse strand, counting down.
GTTTACCTACAGCCGGAAGCCAGCCTGTTAGACGAGGTCACAGTGGCTCATGAAATACCTGCCACAATCATACCGAGAGAATTCTTAATAATTGATTTTACAATTTGTAAGAGTATGCTATTCGTACTTGGCAACTATTCCCATGACCATAAACAGTTTAAGCTAATTATTTTAGATAAATACCTCGACGAATTGGCATCCCTCCAAATACCTGAAACGATTAGTCCACGCGGACTGTACCGGGATTGCCTCGACAATTGTCATATTTTATCACGGGATTCAGCTTATCAGGTCATCGCAATCGATACTTCATGGCAAATTTGTTGCGACTTCGAGATTGGTAAATTCCATGCGATAATGGATAATTGCCAGTTCCAGACTATTAACCACCTCATTTTCATGCTAAAGCATTTTGGTGGATACGGCCATTTATTTTACGCAATAAATATTAAAGATAATACACTACTTAATTTTATAGAAAACAATGATTTTGAACGGCTGCAAAAACTAAGAAATGCACTGCAATTCATAGATCCCTCTAATGAGGCTGCGCGGCGATTCGAAGAAGAGTTTATGTTTAAGCCTTTTAATGATGCTTTGTTAAAATTCGGTGACACATTATATCATTTTAACTTTAATAACGGCAGAATAGATTTTTATTCAAGCGAAAGCTTGCAGTTTATTGGCAAAACCACTTTAGATAAACGCATTACCTCTTCAATATGGAATGACGAAATACTTATTGACAACACAGATAATAAAGCGTATTTGATTTTCAAAAAGCAATTATACGAGATAAATACGCTGACCGGCAAATTGACACCAAAGATTCAGACCAAACTTGCAGCCAAAGTTCTAATAGATGCAGGTTTCATTTACTATTTGAGTAGAACCAATAATGCATTT
>CAYPYZ010000320.1:0-1824 GCA_964414805.1 uncultured Paludibacter sp. | reverse complement strand
TTATACTGAATTGTAAGTTAATCTTATTTATTATCTATGATTTAATAAAAATATTGTCAAAAAAGTTTTATTTATTCATTTTAATGTTTTATCTTTGTCGCGTTGAATATTTAAAAAGTATCATTCAAACAATTTAGATTATGGAAAAGAGTAAAAAGTTTTTATTGGCTGAGAAGGATATGCCGACTAAATGGTATAATGTGATGGCTGAAATGCCGAATAAGCCATTGCCGATTTTGCATCCGGGCACTAAACAGCCTATCAAAGCGGAGGAATTATATCCTCTATTTGCGAAAGAATTGGTTCATCAAGAAATTAACACGCAAGATGCATGGATAGATATTCCGGAAGAGGTATTGGATAAATATAGGATTTATCGTCCTGCGCCTTTGGTACGTGCTTATGGTTTAGAAAAAGCTTTGGATACGCCTGCCCATATTTATTTTAAAAATGAAAGTGTTAGTCCTGTTGGTTCTCATAAATTGAACACTGCTTTAGCGCAAGCCTATTATTGTAAAAAAGAGGGTGTTACCAATATTACTACGGAGACTGGTGCTGGACAATGGGGTACTGCTATGGCGTTGGCAACCAAGATGTTTGGAATTGATTTAGCAGTCTATATGGTGAAAATCAGTTATGAACAAAAGCCTTATCGTCGCTCTTTGATGCAGACTTGGGGTGCACAGGTGATTGCTTCGCCATCTATGTCAACTAAAGCAGGTAGGAAAATTTTAACGGAACATCCTAATTATCAAGGTAGTTTAGGCACTGCCATTTCGGAAGCCATTGAATTGGCTATGGAAACGCCTAATTGCAAATATACCTTGGGAAGTGTGTTGAATCATGTGTCACTGCATCAGACCATCATTGGTTTGGAAGCGGAAAAACAAATGGAAATGGCCGGTGAATATCCCGATGTGGTGATTGGTTGTTTCGGCGGGGGGTCGAATTTTTCAGGAATTTCTTTCCCCTTCTTGCGTCATAATTTTACAGGAGAAAAGCATACCCGCTTTGTTGCGGTAGAACCATCTTCTTGTCCGAAATTGACCCGTGGTATTTTCCAATACGATTTTGGTGATGAAGCCGGTTATACGCCTTTGATTCCTATGTTTACCTTAGGACATAACTTCGCTCCTGCACATATACACGCCGGTGGTTTGCGTTACCATGGTGCAGGCACTTTGGTAAGTCAGTTACTGAAAGATAACTTGATAGAAGCAACGGCAGTCAATCAATTGGATTCCTTCAAAGCAGGTGTATTGTTTGCCCAAACGGAAGGCATAGTACCTGCTCCGGAATCGGCACATGCCATTGCAGCCACTATCAATGAAGCATTGGCAGCCAAAGAATCCGGTGAATCCAAAGTGATATTATTCAATCTTTCCGGTCACGGTATGGTAGATATGGCCGCTTATGATCAATATTTAGCAGGCGATTTATCCAATTATAGTTTATCGGAAGAGGAAATCAAGGCAAATGTATCGAAGTTGGAGCAACTTATATAATCGCAAACGGTATTTCATAAGTATCCAACATCTGCCTTGCTTTTGATCTTAGACTATGGGTGGCTATCTTGAAAATCTTTGTATTTTGAGATGGCCACTTTTTTATGAAAAAATTATCAAGTCAATGCAATTTAAACTCTTGTCAGCGATGCTCAGCCATCACTTTTTCTTTTGGTTTTTACCGTACTGATATGGGTTGTAACCGCAATAGCCACCACCAATAGCAATATTCTAATATATAAAATACCTACAAAATAAATACTGCTCAAAACGGTAATCCACAAAAAACTGATGGATGAAATTTTGATATGTAATGGTA
>CAYPYZ010000319.1:0-1825 GCA_964414805.1 uncultured Paludibacter sp. | reverse complement strand
TAGTCAAACAATACTCCAATCACTTGGCATTGAATAATGTGAGTGCGAGTATTCCCAAAGGCTCTATATACGGACTGTTAGGTCCTAATGGTGCCGGTAAAACTACCTTAATCCGCATCATCAATTGTATTACTGCACCGGATAGTGGCGAGGTATTTCTCAATGGTAAAAAATTGCGTTCGGAAGACGTAGTATCCATAGGCTATCTTCCGGAAGAGAGAGGCTTGTACAAGAAAATGAAAGTGGGAGAACAAGCTTTGTTTTTAGCACAACTGAAAGGCATGAGCCGACGTGATGCGCAAAAGGCTTTGAAGTATTGGTTTGAAAAATTTGAAATACAAGCTTGGTGGAATAAAAAGGTTGAAGAATTGTCCAAAGGGATGGCGCAAAAGGTACAATTCATTACTACAATTCTACATCAACCGCAATTGCTTATCTTCGATGAGCCCTTCAGTGGCTTCGATCCTATCAATGTGGAACTACTTAAAAAAGAAATTCTCAACTTAAGGAATCAAGGGGCTACTATCATATTCTCTACCCATAATATGGCTTCGGTGGAAGAGTTATGCGATCATATTTCTTTAATAGATAAAGCCAAAATCATATTGGAAGGAAAAGTGGATGAAATACGTGCAGCACACGCGACGGGTACTTATAAACTCATTGCAAAAACTACATTAGATACCAAGCGATTTGAGATTTTAGATAGTAAAGAAAATCATCATGGTTTTGAGTATATACTAAAAACTGATGCTCAAACAAGCAATAATGCGCTTTTGCAAAATATCATGCAAGAGACTGAGGTGTTCGCTTTTGAAGAGATTTTACCTACTATGAATGATGTATTTATCCAAACTGTAACCAATAACCCTACGCAAGCATGAACAAAATAGCATTGATCATACGAAGAGAATATAAAAGCCGGGTGATGAAACCCTCTTTTATTATTTTGACTTTTCTTACACCAATCTTGATTGCGGCTTTGGTCATGATACCTTTGTTTTTGGCACAAATCAAAGATGATGCAGTTAAGAAAATTGTGGTGATAGATAAAACAGGTTTATATACTGAAGTATTCCAAAATACAGACGATTATGAATTTATATTTGTCAATTTGGACTTAGAAGTTTTCAAAGAAACGCAGGCCAAAAGCAGTTATTCAGCCGTTTTATATATTCCGGAAGATATCACTCAATATCCTAAATCAGCTACTTTATATTCGGAAGACCAAGTAGGTATGGAGGTGAAATCTTTCATAGGTGGATTACTGAAAACCTACGCTGAAGCTCAGCAAGTTACAGCTTTGAACATACCGGATTTTAAGGCTTTGGTGGAACAGACCAAAGTTCCTGTGGACATCAAAACGGTGCGCTGGGGAAAAGACGGTGAGGAAAAAATGGGTTCGGCTGAATTGGCCTTGATTATCGGCATGATTACCGCCTTTGTCATTTATATGTTTATAGTGGTTTATGGCGCACAGGTAATGGCTGGTGTGGTACAAGAAAAAACCAATCGCATTGTGGAAGTCATTGTTTCTTCCGTAAAACCTTTCCAATTAATGATGGGCAAAATCATTGGTATAGCCTTGGTTGGGTTAACACAATTTGCTTTGTGGGTGGTGCTTTCCCTCATACTTATTACCATTGGAATGAACTTTATGGGCAATGATTTACAAATGCAATCTGTACAGGATTTACAAACTATCAATACGGGTATTCAACCTTATGACACTGCTTTAGACGATAATATGGCAGGTGAATTATTATTAGCATTAAATAGTTTTGATTTCGTGCAAACAGGTATTATGTTTATCATTTTCTTCTTA
>CAYPYZ010000318.1:0-1839 GCA_964414805.1 uncultured Paludibacter sp. | reverse complement strand
GCTATTTATAGCTGAATTGCTTTATAAATCATTGAATCATCCTGAATCGGAAAAAGAATTGTTTAATTTCCTGCAAAAGGCTATTGTTTTTTTGAATAACACCCAAGAACCTATCGCTAATTTTCACTTGGTTTTTGCTATGCAATTGTGTAAATACTTAGGCATACAACCCAATGGGGATAAGGAAAATCCTCAATATTTTGATATGCAGCAGGGTGAGTTTGTGGTGCATCCACCGCAACATAAACATGTATTGCATCCATCACTTATGCAAAAATTTATACAACTTTTGCAATTGAATTATGAAAATGCGAATGCGTTGCAGCTGAATAGAAAAATGCGGCAAGAGCTATTGGAAGCAATTTTAGAGTATTATAAACTACATATTCCCGGATTTCACGGACTCAATTCTTTAGAGGTTTTACAGGAGATTTTCAACTAAAATCTATGCTTGTTTGCCGTTTATTGACCTTCAATTTCACTGGTGCATTCATTATTAAAGGAAGATTAGGACTGTCATGTCCGGCCGGAAAATCCATACAAACCGGAAAATCATAATCAGCAACCATATTTGCAATTGTAGCTTGAATACTATCTTGCATCTTGGTATCCTCCGGACAATCAGTGAAATGTCCTACTATTAATCCGGCAATTTTATCAAACACACCACCTAAGCGTAAGTTTTGCAACATCCTATCAATGCGATAGGCCTCTTCTCCAATGTCTTCTATCAATAGAATTGCATTTTCATAATCAGGCTCAAAGGCTGTATTCCTTAAACCCATTAAGACAGAGAGATTACCACCTATCAGTTTACCTTGCGCTTTCCCGGTTTTGTTCAGTTCATTGCTTGGAAATCTATAAGTAGGTAATTCTCCCATAAGTATGGCTTTTAGCTTTTGCAATGACTCTGAATCTTCATCCAATTCAGTTAATTGCTTTGCCATTACAGCATGTACGCTTGGGATATTATATTTAGATAAGGCTGCATGCAAAACCGTAATATCACTAAATCCAATCAAGTATTTTGGCAGATATATCAAGGGAGTCAGGTCGATTTTATCTATGATTTGTACTAAGCCATAACCACCTCTGGAGCACAGTATTGCAGATAAATTTTCATCATTGATGGCAGTTTGCAAATCTGCTATCCTTTGTGTTTCAGTGCCGGCATAGCGACCAAAAACTTCACGTGCAAACTCGCCCTCCGAAACTTCAAAACCCCATTTAGCAAGGCGTTGCGTTGCACCCGCTATATAATCAGGATTCACTTTTCCGGAAGGAGAAATTATTCTAATAGATTTTTTTGATGGTTTTTCCACAGTTATAATTTTTATGCTTTATAAAATATCCACTTCATCATTTCTTTCCAACTGACTTTTTTACCATACATCAAAATACCTGTACGATAGATTTTACCAGCTATCCAAGTGCTTCCTATAAAGGATAATATTAATATGCCTACCGACAGACTTAGTTGCCAAAATGGAACTCCAAAGGGTAAGCGCACCATCATGACAATAGGCGAAGTAAATGGAATCATGGAGCACCAGAAAGCCAAAGGTCCATCGGGATTTTCCACACTATAAATAGCAGCATAAATAGCAAAGATTATCGGAAGCATCAGGGGTAAGGAAAATTGCTGTGTATCGGTTTCGTTATCTACGGCGGAACCTATGGCAGCGAATAAAGAGGCGTATAATAAGTATCCACCTAAAAAGAAAATGATAAACATAATGCCTGTTTGCACGAAATCAAAACTGTTTAATGCTAATAATAATTCACCTGCCATATTATCGTCCAAAGCAGTGTCATAAGGTTGAATACTCGTATTGATAG
>CAYPYZ010000317.1:0-1865 GCA_964414805.1 uncultured Paludibacter sp. | reverse complement strand
TGGATTCTTATTATGAGAATCCACTTCCAATATGCGGTATCAGGATTGAGTATTGCATCTATTATCTTGACAAATCCTTACAGTCAGAAAGTGTAGTAGATACCAATCAATCATTAGAACTGCTTAACATAAGAAATCCAGCATAAGAACGAGAATTTCTTAAAGTAATAAACTAATCCAGAGGGGTTTTTAGTTTCAGTAAAATGTAATTCAAGGGGGATATGGAAGCATGTATAATTTACCAGGAAAGAAATCACAGGAATTATGGGACAAGGATATAAATTACGTAATATCAGGACGTACAAACATTGCAGATAGCTTACCTCTCGTTTTTGAAAAAGGTAAAGGTATCTACATTTACGATGTTGATGGAAATGAATATATCGATTTTTCGGCTGGGATCCTTACAGCATCCACAGGTCATTGTCACCCTACTCTAGTCAAGAAACTGGAAAAACAAATACAAGAGCTTTGGCATGTATATGCTTTCCCCACACCCGAAAGAGCAAATTTTTGTAAAACATTAAAAAGCTATATGCCTGAGGGGATAGATACATTCGCATTTTACTGTGAAGGATCAATCACCGTGGAGGCTGCCCTTAGAGCAGCAAGCAGTTATAACAAACGGTGGTCTTATGCAGCTATGACGCATGCCTACCATGGCAGAACATTACAGACTCGAAGTTTAGGCTCCTATTTACTGCCGAAAGAGTTTGGCCCTGTAGTGAATGTTACACGATTCCATTATCCAAATTGTTATCGTTGCCCTATGAAATTGAAACATCCAGAATGTGATTTAGCTTGTATTGAAGCCTCTACGGACCTTCTTCAGGGTTCAAATACGGAATTACCTTCTGCCGTAATCTTTGAGCCTATAGCCGGTGCTGGAGGAATCATAGTACCCCCTAAAGGTGCTTGGAAAAGACTGGCAGAAATATGTAGAGAGAAAGAGATGCTTGTTATTGCTGATGAAGTTCTAACAGGTGTCGGGCGTACTGGAAAATTTCTAGCGATAGAACATTTTGATGTTACTCCTGATATTACAACCTTTGGTAAAGGTTTAGGCAGTGGCTTTCCCATTATGGTTGTTGCAGGAAGGAAAGAGATCATGGGTTCTTATCCCTATGGCTCAGCCGGTGGGGGAGGTTCCAGCACAAGCTTTGGTGGTAGCCCCTTAGCTGTTGCCGCAGCCGAGGGTACTTTGGAGGTATTTGAACAAGAAGAACTCATAAAGAATGCGAGGGAACGGGGGAAGGAAATAGAAGCCCGTACTGCAGACTGGAAGGAAAAATATCCTGCAATAGGTGATATTAGAGGAATTGGACTTCTTTGGGCAATTGATATAGTAAAAGATAGAGTCACAAAAGAGGTTGATAATGATGCGTGGAACAGAATTTATCTTAATTGCATGAGAAACGGGTTAAGATTGGTTCCGAACCGACTATGCCCACCATTAACTATTACATCCGAAGAATTACACAGATCATTGGATATTCTAGAGGAGGGGATAAAGACCGAAACAAAAAAATAGGACATTACTAAGTTGATTCCCTTCCTATGAGTCGTGTCGCTTATGGGAGGTAATTTGGTCGGATTCTTTTTTAGAGATAACTTTCGTAAGAGGTACAGTTGCTACTGTACCTAGAGTGGTAGGATAAAAATCTACTGTTGCAATCTCAGGTCTCGACAACGATTTGATTGAAGCTCCTACCACACTTATAATAGCCGTTTTTCTAGGTAGACGAATGTTTTTTCACTAGTTTATCAATAACAGCAATTGCTACTAATTCATTTGTCGTAGCAATTGCTGTAGGTTCAGGATGTTTTTGCAATACTTCTTCAGTCAGCTGATAACTAGCAGAGGC
>CAYPYZ010000316.1:0-1908 GCA_964414805.1 uncultured Paludibacter sp. | reverse complement strand
ATAGATAGGCGTAATTTCGCCATCAATGGAAAATGGAAATTCTTCTACTGTCTGTCCGCCAATTTCGTAAGCCACACAGGCCTTGATAGTTTCTAAGGTATCCAATACATCACTTTTCATCATGATAAGTTGTGTAACCCCATTAATCATAATAGCATATTTTAAAGCCACTAAATCTATCCATCCGCAACGGCGTGGGCGACCGGTAACTGAACCATATTCATGACCCCTGTCGCGCATCAGATCACCGTCTTCATCAAACAGTTCGGTAGGGAAGGGACCGCTGCCAACCCTCGTGCAATAAGCTTTAAAGATGCCATAGACTTCGCCAATTTTGTGCGGAGCAACGCCTAAACCTGTACAAGCGCCGGCACAAATTGTATTGGAAGAAGTCACAAAAGGATAAGAACCGAAATCTATATCCAACATAGTCCCTTGTGCACCTTCCGCCAATACCTTTTTATTTGCTTTTAAAGCATGGTTAACGGTATGCTCGCTATCAATCAATTCAAATTGTTTTAAACATGCTATGCCTGCAAACCATTCTTTTTCAAGCGCCTCTAAATCATATTCAAAATTATGTTGATCCAAAATGGCTTTATGTCTGGCTACTGCAGCCTCATATTTTTCTTGAAAATTATGTAGAAGATCTCCTACTCTTAGGCCGTGACGACTGATTTTATCTGTATAAGTAGGGCCTATACCTTTACCGGTAGTGCCGATTTTTGCACTGCCTTTGGCTGCTTCATTGGCTTGATCCAACAAACGATGCGTAGGCAAGATAAGGTGTGCTTTTTTGGAAATCTTCAATCTTTCCGTCAGTTGATGTCCTGATTTCTCCAAGCCTTCAACTTCTTCTTTGAATAGGGCAGGGTCTAAGACCACACCATTACCAATGATATTGATTTTATCGCCCTGAAATATTCCGGAAGGAATAGAGCGGAGCACATATTTTTTACCTTCAAACTCCAAGGTGTGTCCGGCATTGGGACCACCTTGAAAACGTGCAACCAAATCATAGTCCGGCGTTAACACATCCACTACTTTACCTTTACCCTCATCACCCCATTGAAGTCCTAATAATACATCTACTTGCATAGTTATTTGAATTATATTTTATTTTTGTTTCTTTGAGCATTTCTTGCAAACTCCGTATATATACAAAGAATAGTGGGAACTTTCAAAGCTTGCGAAGTTTTTTGACTGAATAGCTCTTTTGATTTTTTTATCCGTAAATTCTCTGACGCTGCCACATACCATACACACTGCGTGATGGTGTATAGAGCCACCTATGGATTTTTCGTATTCTGCAGCCTGTCCATCAAATTGATGTTTGATAATTACGCCTGCATCCAATAATAAATCCAAGGTATTATATACTGTTGCCAAACTTACACGATATTCGTCTAACATACTATTATAAAGCGTTTCAGCATCAAAATGTCCTTGAAAAGAATAGATTTTCTCAAGGATGGCAAAACGCTCTGGAGTTTTACGATGCTTATTTTTGACTAAATAATTCGTAAAAATATTGATAGCAGTTGTAAGTTCTTCTTTCATGAAAAATAATAAAACCTCACAAAGATAATCTATTTTTAATAATTTGCATGGGTTTTTTCGTATCAAAAGATATTTAGCTTGTCATATCCAATCTTGTTTGGGTTTTTATTTCGAAATAAAAAATCGTTTACGAAAGTTTGAAAATTATTTGCAAATCACGCAATACTGTATTATCTTTGCACCGCAAAAATGGTGGATATAGCTCAGTTGGTTAGAGCGTCGGATTGTGGTTCCGAAGGTCGTGGGTTCGAGCCCCATTATCCACCCATTATTCACTCATATTTTTTACAGATTGCTCAATAGTTTGCTACCAAATAGCCCTATTGAGCTTTTTTTTGCAAAAAATAT
>CAYPYZ010000315.1:0-1909 GCA_964414805.1 uncultured Paludibacter sp. | reverse complement strand
GTGAACAAAACCCCATTACTTTGGATATGGTATTTTCGCTGTTTTTCTCCATGTCATAAACCGAAGTATTAAGTAATAGGCGAATATTCTCCTCTTGTATCACTTTATCAAGTACTATAGTGTCAAAAATAACCGGATTGCCTTCTTTGTTTTTATAGAGATTTTCTAAAAGAATTTCATCTATCACACCACCTTCTCTCGACCAGCGATTATTGTTGCCCATATGTGAAGTGGCTCCAAGTATCCATAGTCGGACTTCGCTGGAAGCATTACCTCCCAACACGGGGCGGTCTTGTATTAAAGTGACTTTAATGCCTTGTCGTGCAGCCGCTATGGCCGTACATACACCCGACATGCCACCACCGACAACCGCTAAATCCGTTGTGATGATTTCTTTCTTTAATGTCCTCTTATCCTTAAAAAAGTTCTCTCCAATCATGATTATTACAAAATTTTATTTGAATGATTTTCTATTTAATATAAATCCTAAAAACAATAAGATGATCCCAACTGAGATTACTATGATTTTGCCGGTGTCTGCTATTATACCTAAAGCACTGATGATAGCGCCAGTCAATAAAATCCCAAAACTCAATACGCGCAGACTGTATTTATTGTTGGATTGGTCGCTTGTTTCATTGTCTGAAACAGACTCTTCTGCAGTGTTTGTAAAACTTGCAGTAACAGGAACATGTGCCTGCTGTTTTTTGAAAATATAATATAGTTCGAATAAGCTTAGGCAAACGATAGGGAAAACAACCCCTAATATCATTTCGTTGGCGCGGCTTAGACTTAAACCCCAGTACATAGGAGTGATGAATTTAAAGAACACATTGACTATTAAACTAAGTATGGTAGTTGTTAAAATGCTTTTACCAGTTTGCCTTTTGGAAAATAAAGTCCAGATAACCGGTAAATATAAAGGTACTCCTGTAAGTGCTGCTACGCTGATGACTACATTGACTATTCCTCCCATCAATGGGACTAATAATGCGACTATTATAGCCAATACACCAAAAACTATGGTGGAAATTCTTGCTACTTTAATCAGACTTTCAGGTTTTGCTTTGGGTCTTAATTTAGTGAAAATATCATTAGTAAATACGCCGGAAGATATATTTAAAGTTGCATTCAGGGAGCTTGCTGTTGCGAATATCATTCCGCCTAACATCATGCCCAATAAGCCGGCCGGCAGTACTTCTTTGCACATTAGTAAATAAGCACCTTCATCCCCTAAACCGGATAATGATGGGTTGATTATTTTATAAATCATGGGAGGAAGCATCCACAAAATCGGACTGAATAAATAGAGTGTACCGAATAAATAACCAACCTTTTTAGCGTCTTTTGGGGTTTTTACGCTCGAATAGCGTTGCACATATGCCCAGTTTCCTCCTAAAAAGATTGCGTTATATACACCAAAGGCAATGATAAAACCTAAAGTATACTCCCCATTGGTAAGTTTGAAAAAGGTTTGTGGAGCCTCAGTTATAAAGCTTGAAACATCACCCAATCTGCCAAAAGCTAAAGGTACCACTATGATAACAGCAGCGGTTAGGATGATGAATTGCAATACATCCGTGATAACTACTGCCCACAGACCACCAATCGATACATATAAAATACAGATAGCTCCTAATATTAAAATGCTTGTATTTAATGGTAATCCGGTGGATACCTCAACAATACGTGCAACAGGATATAAGAAAGATCCGGTTGTAAATAAGGATATTAATAAAAACAGTATGGTATAAGTCTTTTGAACTTTTTCGCCTAATCTATTGGTAATATAAGATGCAGCAGTTAAAGTATTGGTTTTTCTCCATTTAGAAGCAATCAACAAACCTACTACAAAACCTGCAATTGCCATTGTCCATTGAATGCTAATTGATACCCATCCTAAAGTATA
>CAYPYZ010000314.1:0-1911 GCA_964414805.1 uncultured Paludibacter sp. | reverse complement strand
GATTCTTCTATCAATGGATAGACTACATAGACTTGTCTGCCGGCCTTTATTTGCTTATGCAAAAATCCATTCAAGGCATTTCTTTTATTTTCATAATAATGATAAGTCTGCACAGGTTTCCTGCCGGGAGGCAATTCATCTATGACGGACACGCTCAAATCGCCATAAAGCGTCATGGCCAATGTACGTGGGATAGGGGTGGCTGTCATCACCAAAATATGCGGCGGCTTCACATTCTTTTTCCACAATTTAGCACGTTGCTCCACACCAAAGCGATGCTGCTCGTCGATGATAACCATACCCAAGTTTTGAAACTGCACCGTATCTTCAATCAGCGCATGCGTACCTATGAGCAAATGCAATTCGCCCGAACGCAGCGCAGCATGCAAAGGCTCTCTATCTTTAGCTTTGGTGGAGCCGGTAAGCAATGCGACTTGCACACCACTATTTTTCAATAATGTAGCGATGCTATCGTAATGTTGGTTAGCCAAAATTTCGGTAGGAGCCATCAGACAGCCTTGAAAGCCATTATCTACAGCAATCAATAAAGCCATCAATGCCACTATGGTTTTGCCACTGCCCACGTCTCCTTGCAATAAACGATTCATGTGCTTGCCATTGGAAATATCAGTATGTATCTCTTTAACCACCCGTTTTTGAGCATTGGTAAGCGAGAAGGGCAAAGCCTTATGATAAAAATTATTGAAGTGCTGTCCAACCTTTGGCATCACAAAACCCGCTATGTTTTGTTCACGCCATTTGGTTTGTTGCAGGATATTGAGTTGTATATAAAACAGCTCCTCAAACTTCAATCTTTGGCGAGCTTTATTAAGTGCTTGCGTATTTTTTGGAAAATGAATATTCATCAAGGAATCTGACAAATTCATCAGTTTAAACTCCTGTAAGATGTATGCCGGCAGGGTTTCAGTAACTAATTCCTTCACCTTAGGCATCAAGCCTTGTATAATTTTTTGAATGGCTTTGGAGTTTAAATAGCCCGTTTTCATCCTTTCGGAAGTATTATAAAAAGGCTGTAAACCCATTTGCTCCGGGGGGGGCAGTTGAGATGGCAAATCTATTTCCGGATGGACGATATTATATTTTCCATTAAAAAAAGAAGGTTTCCCAAAGACTATATAATTAATACCGGTTTTATATTTATCTAAAATAAATCGTATGCCCTGAAACCAGACCAATTCGATATTGCTTTTGCCATCTGTGAAAATAGCGCTTAGTCTTTGTTGTCTGCCTTCTCCAATTTTATTGAAAGCTACTATTTGTCCTTTGACTTGGATATGGGGCATATCCTGACTGATTTCATGTAGGTAGTAGAAGCGACTTCTATCCACATACTTGTAGGGATAATGTAGTAGCATGTCTTCTGCCGTATGAATATTCAATTCTTTTGCAAGCATTTCAGCCCTTTTGGGGCCAACGCCTGGGACAAATTTTATATCAATTGCGGCAAGCGACATAGTTATTGAACAATCAAAAACGAATCAAGATTCTTGTAAAATTATTTCAGCTAAAGCCAAATCTATAGGCTTGGTAATTTTAATATTCTCGGTCATTCCTTCCACTAAATGGATATATAAACCCAATGCTTCGACTAAGGAAGCATCATCTGTGAAGTTATCATGATGTATTTGTTTATAAGCACATTTCAGGGTGTAAGCATTAAACACTTGTGGTGTTTGCACGATTTTATAGTCTGTTCTATTCACGGAAGCGCTATGGCATTTGTCGATTTTCCTGATGCTTTCGTTGACATCAACGATGGGTATGGCAGTTCCATGACTTGCAGCTTTCGCAAAGCAACGCTCGATAAGTGCAGTATTGATGAGTGGCCGCACGCCGTCATGCACAGCAATTAACCCACTATCCGGAGCCAGTTCCAATCCATTTTTTACA
>CAYPYZ010000313.1:0-1920 GCA_964414805.1 uncultured Paludibacter sp. | reverse complement strand
AAACCATAGATGTCATTTACAACAACCTGACTGAGAAGGAAAAACAAATTGCCATGCAATATGGTCCGACCAATGGTTTGCCTGAATTACTAAACAGTTTGCAAGCATTTTTACGGAAGAAAGGCTTACCGGTGGATGAAAATAGATTGATGATTACGACTGGTTCTTTGCAGGCTATCAACATTTTAGCAAAGGCTTTCATCGATCCGGGAGATACCATAGTAGTTGAAAACCCTTGTTTTATCGGTGCTATTTCCGCATTCAAATCCTATGAAGCTGAGATTGTTGCTGTGCCATTGACTCCTCAAGGAATAGATTTGGAAAAGCTACAAGAAGCAGTTAGCGATGAAAGCAACAAGCCTAAATTCGTTTACCTTACGCCAAATTTCCACAATCCTGCCGGAACGCTTTATACAGCCGAGACCAAGCAAGCGCTGATTGAAATTTTAAAGGATAAAAACATCCCTTTAATTGAGGATGATGCCTATAGCGATTTATACTTTTACGAGGAGGATAAAGCACATTTAACCACCATCAAAGCTATGAATCCAAAGGGAATAGACGTTTGTTATACCGGATCTTTTTCCAAGATATTAGGGCCGGGTTTGCGTTTAGGATGGATGTTAGTCCCCGACCCCATTTATCAAAAATGCGAATTAATCAAACAAGCCATAGATGCCTGTTCACCGAGCTTTACGCAAATGTTAGCACATAAATTCGTGGAAAGCGGTGCTGTTTACGATTATATAGAAAAAGTCCGGAAAGAATATAAAATTCGTGCTGAAGCCATGGTGCAAGCTTTGCGCAAGCATTTACCTTCAAATGTCAATTTTACCGCTCCAAGAGGAGGTTTTTACATCTGGTTAGAGCTTCCAGCACATATAGATGCAACGGAAGTCTTGAAGATAGCCATTGAAAAAGGCGTAGTCTTCGTTTCCGGAAAAACCTTTGATCCACATGGGGTTCAAAACAACAAAATCCGCTTATCATTTTGCAATACATCAGTCGAAAAAATCGAAGAAGGGGTACCTTTGGTGGCGGGGGCGATTAGGGGGTTTTGTTGAGACTCCAGAAATCGAACTTTATTTTACAGTAAATACTATAAGAAAGCAGTCCTAAAGCAAAGCAAAACAATAATCAAAAAGTGACTGTTTCTTGAAAAATTGGACACCAGTTATGTAATTTATGTGTAGTACAATCTATAGTAAACATAACTGTTTCTCCTCTACTGTCACGAAGATTTCCTCTGGCCCCATTCAAGGCTCCAGTAGTCAATCCATTAATAGCATAAGTGATAACATCTCCTGATTGTACACTTTCAGAGCAATGAAACATTATTTCATCTTCGCTGATCAATTGCACAGAATTAATTTCTATTTCGTTTTCACCTCTATATAAATTGAAACCATAATTTTCAATAAAACGAACTTGTTTAGTGTCTAATACCAGTGGCTTGTTTGGAACATGAAATTTAATTATAAGGTTATTACCTGAAGCAGTATAATTTATTGGATGAATAGGTAACATCGGCTCACCGTCTATAACTGCCTTTTTAATCGCATATCCAAAATAAGCACCTACTAATTTGGAAGATTCTGCACGTAAGTGTACATTATCTAATCCGTATATAAATGGGTACATAGTGGTAGCAAGAGTGAATTCTTCTGGCTTTTCAAGTGCCATTTCATATAATGCAACTGAAATTTTTGCATTAGGGAGACTATCAAGTGCAGTACCCGTGCGTAACATCCAATAACGATTGAAGGATGCTGTTTGTGAGAAGATACAACGAACAGCTTCACTTTGACCGTTAATTTTTCTAACATCGGTTTGGATATCTTGTTGTAACTGTGTAAGTAAATTTTTGTAAGTGGCAGGAGGCATAAAGGTCGTTAAATCTTGCTCTCCTTGTATCCAGGT
>CAYPYZ010000312.1:0-1924 GCA_964414805.1 uncultured Paludibacter sp. | reverse complement strand
CTCTTCGATAGTAATTTCGAAACCACCATCCAAACACATATATACTACAAAGGAATCCAAGGTTCCATAAAACCTTTGAAGTTTTTCATTAAACCGCAGTAAGTTAGTTGTAAAATATTTACAACTAACCAAAGTAGCCAATTCATTTAGAGCATCGGAATAAATAATTTTTGGTTCTTTAGAAGCCTTATAGTCAATTACATCTAAAGCCTCTTCCGTATGCAACTGCCTTTCATGCCCAAATTCATCCACCCTTTTATAATCATAAATACGATAGGTTAAATCGCTACTTTGCTGAATTTCAGCTAATACGACACCTTTTCCAATAGCATGGACAAGTCCTGCAGGAATAAAAAACACATCTCCGGTTTTGACTTTCACTTTTTGGAGTAAATCTTCCAATTTTCCCTCAGATAATGCATGTAAGTATTCTTCTTGAGTTGTGTCTTCTTGAAATCCTATTATCAACTCTCTATCAGGCTCTGCATCAAGAACATACCACATCTCAGTTTTTCCAAAAGAATTATGTCTTTCCAAAGCCACTTCATCATCCGGGTGTACTTGAATAGATAAATCATCTTGAGCTGCTATTAATTTAAAAAGCAAAGGGAATTGATTGCCAAAACGCTCATATACATTTTTACCTACCAAATCTTCTCTATATAACTTAATAAGTTCAGTAAGCGTTTGACCGGCAAGGTCACCATTACTCACCACAGAAACATCATCAGCATAAGCAGATAGCTCCCAACTTTCTCCTATATTATTTGCACTTGATGTTTTATAGAAAATTTTTTGTAACTTATCTCCTCCCCATATTTTTTCTTTCAAGATAGGGGTGAATTTTAAGGGATATAAGGTTTTCATAATCTATGTTTTTATAATTAGTCTCTATAACGTTTGGCTAAATTTAATTCCCATTTCCAAGTAGTTTTTAAAGTATCTTCAACCGTTTCTTCTGCCTTCCAGCCTAATTCCTCATTGGCAAAACTTGGGTCTGCCCAGACTTGCTCAATATCTCCTTCTCGTCTATCGACTATTTTATACGGAATAGTGATTTGATTGACTTCCTCAAAAGATTGTATTATTTCCAATACAGATAATCCACGGCCTGTACCTAAATTGAACACTTCGCAATGCTCTTTAGTTTTCCCAGCTATCATACGTTTCAAAGCTACTACATGCGCTTTGGCTAAATCAACCACATTGATATAATCGCGTATGCAGGAGCCATCAGGCGTATTATAATCATCACCGAAAACTTGCAATTGTTTCCTAATACCTATGGCGGTCTGTGCCACAAAAGGCAATAAATTATTTGGAACTCCTATGGGCAATTCGCCAATTTCTCCGGAAGGATGTGCACCTATAGGATTAAAATACCGCAAAATAATACTTTGGTAGTTTTTCGGATCAGCATAAATAGTATCCTTAATAATCTCTTCACCTATTTGCTTGGTATTGCCATAGGGAGATAATGCAGGTTTAATAGGTGCTTGCTCTGTTACGGGGAGTATATCCGGCTGACCGTAAACCGTACAGGAAGATGAAAACACAAAAAACTTAGTTGCATGAATTGGCATCAATTGCAATAAATTCATCAAGGAAACTAAGTTGTTACGATAATAATGTAAAGGTTTTTCTACTGATTCACCTACGGCTTTGCTTGCTGCAAAATGGATGATAGCATCAATCTTTCCATGCTTTTTCATAACAGCATCCATGGCTGAATAGTCGGCACAATCAGCATTTTCAAAGGCAGGCATGATTCCGGTAATCTTTGCTATACCATCCAAAACAGCAATTTCTGAATTGGATAAATTATCCACTATGACTACCTCAAAACCCTCATTTTGAAGTTCTACAACAGTATGTGAACCTATATATCCGGTACCACCGGTAACTAATATCTTTGACATATCAA
>CAYPYZ010000311.1:0-1928 GCA_964414805.1 uncultured Paludibacter sp. | reverse complement strand
CTGCCTTAAATCGCCAAAACAAATCTGTATCTTCTCCAACAGTGGGTGTTACAAAATCTTCATCAAAACCATTGATAGCAAAAACAGCCTTTTTCGAAAAAGACATATTACTTCCCAAGATATAGTTTGTCGGTCGCTTTCTATGAATAAAACTAAACACACTATTAGGTGCAATGTAAATTCCTTCTTCTATGCGTTTGGTTTGGCCTTTGCCCACTAACAGTTTCTGCCAAACTTTTGTTCTCATACGAAGAATGGATTGTGGAGCGTTATCGATTAGATAATCAGATGTTTTCTTATCTAATTTTACACGCCTACCGGATAATATCAGATTTTCTTTAGCCTTACGTAAATGCATTTCCACGAAACGTGGATGTAAAACGCAATCCCCATCAATAAAAATCAACCAATCTGCACGGGCATGACGCACCGCATTATTCAATGCCGTGGTTTTACGCCAACCCTTATCTTCTTGCGTTAAATGCTGAAAATCATGCTGGAAAGTATACAGACTTATAAATGTCTCAACCCCTCTATCTTCCCCATCTTCCGAGATAATTATCTCAAAATTCTGCTCTGTCTGTAACTTCAAAGAATCTAATACAACTTTCAGAAAAGTGGTATTTTTATAAATTGAAATGATTACTGAAGCTTTGTAGGACATAATTTTAAATATTAATTAAATTTACTATTAAGAATTTTTTGACATACGTTTTCTATCATTTTCATCTAATAAAATCTTCCTTAAGCGAATACTATTTGGCGTCAACTCAACATATTCATCTTCTTTGATATATTCCAAAGCTTCTTCTAAACTAAAAACTATAGGTGGAACCAATTTAATTTTATCATCCGAACCTGCAGCACGCACATTGCTATGCTTTTTCGATTTAGTTACATTCACCACCAAATCGTTATCCTTATTGTGCTCCCCAACCACCTGTCCTATATAGACATCTTCTTGCGGAAATATAAAAAACTTACCCCTATCTTGCAATTTATCAATGCCATATGCAAAGGAAGTCCCACCCTCCATCGCTATCAAAGAACCATTGGTGCGTTTCTCAATATCACCTTTGTAAGCTTGATATGCAACAAATCTATGCGACATAATAGCCTCCCCAGAAGTCAAAGTCAGCACCCTATTGCGCAAGCCAATAATTCCCCGCGAAGGTATGTGAAACTCCAATTGAATCCTATCACTTTTCGTCTCCATACTTAGCATTTCGCCTTTACGCATAGCCACCAACTCAATAATTTTCCCCGAAAACTCCTCCGGTAAATTAATGGATAATTGCTCTATAGGCTCATGACGTTTGCCATCAATTTCTTTAAAAATAACTTGGGGCTGTCCGACTTGTAACTCGTAACCCTCTCTACGCATGGTTTCTATCAAAACGGACAAATGCAAAACTCCACGACCACTGACAATCCATATATCGGATGTACTGCCTTTTTCAACCCTTAATGCTAAATTTTTATCCAATTCACGCATCAATCTTTCATGCACATGTTTGGAACTTACATACTTCCCTTCTTTTCCAAAAAAAGGAGAATCATTGATGGTGAAAACCATGCTCATAGTCGGCTCGTCAATAGCTATAGGCGGCAGTGGTTCAGGATTTTGTATATCACAAATCGAATCGCCAATCTCAAAACCATCTATGCCAATGAGTGCACAAATATCGCCGGAACCGACAGACTCCACCTTCGTCCTACCCAATCCTGTAAAGGTATTCAATTCCTTGATGCGGGATTTAATAATACTGCCGTCACGTTTCACCAAACTGATATCCATATTTTCTCGCAAGATACCCCTATGCACCCTGCCAATGGCTATTCTACCAACATAGTTGGAGAAATCCAAAGAAGTAATCAGCATTTGCGGAGTACCCTCCAAATACTCAGGTTCGGGTATGACCTCAATA
>CAYPYZ010000310.1:0-1933 GCA_964414805.1 uncultured Paludibacter sp. | reverse complement strand
TTAGCATAAAACTGCTCTCATACTCAATTACACCTGCATAAAAAGGTATTATGTTGCCAATATAATCTTCATACTTACCGTCACTGTCTAGATCAACTAATCTTACCGGATTAAGTTCGACTCCAAAATTTCCTGCCAAATACAAACAGTTCAATAATCCATGATTTGGTTTAGCTGCTGTAACAAACACTTCAATAGTATTAATTCCATTCTGCAGCATTGATGTAATGTCCACCGCTAAACTGCCTTGAACATGAGCATCAGATGGTGTAAAATGGTCAATATTTACTGTACTCATATTGTTAATGATAACCTTCCAATCTCCACCAATAGAGCCGGGTTCCATGACTAATTCAACTTGACCGTTGTATTTTTGCTCAAACTGATACTGATATTTAAGATTTAACTGAGGAAATTCAAGCTCTGGTTCATGACCAAAGTAAGTTTTGATTGTTGGACTAAACATAAAGTTGCCCATGGCCAACTGATTACTTAACGGAATAGCCGGTACTTTCTCTGTTTGATATGCCTGTCCTTGATCATCAAGCAGCGATAGATTCCAGTAATTCATACGTAATAAGTTCTTGTTATTTAGTTTTATTTTTACTCGTTTGGGTTGTAAAACCTGGATAATCGGAAAATCCGGTTTTATATCACTGTCATTGCATTCTATCAGTGCAAACGATTCATATGGCTTAACCTTTCGCTGATAGCCGATTTCCTGTTTAACCAGTCTTCTGGGCAGGTTTGATGTGAGTGCCACTTCTTTTATTGGACAGCTGCTGTCAATATCTACCAGTATTTCGCGGCTGTTTGTATTTAGCACAAACCAAACAGAGCGTTGGTCGTGTACACGTTTACGTTTTACCGTATATAATCCTTTAATCTTTTCGCCTTGTGCAGACAATATAAGATCACTAATCACAAATTTTTGTTCTTGAGTCAAGAACTCTTCATTATTTTGATTAACATGGTAATGAATTAAATTTCCACCAGCATCATGGTACTGATCAATCCATGCTTTCAAGTCTGGTTCAATTACTTCCATCGGTGGTATGATAATAAGATCAATTCTTAGATCCTTAATATATAAACTGCCATTATTGATCTTTCCTTGCGTCAAAATATCAGTGTCACAAATATGAAAATCAACATGGTTTTCTGCAAGCAGCTCAAGCAGTTGCGAATAAGCAGCTGATTGTTCACGTGTTGGTACCCCGCTGTTAGCATCAAAAACCAAAACATTTGCATCAATATATGTCTCTTTGAATAAATCACAGATAGATTCGACTCTGTTTGATAAATGGTTAAACAAAGGCCAATACGGCATTTGAAAGAAAAATGAAGGGGGTGCATCATGTTTTCTTAACCCATGAGTACTGTAAAAAAATCCGTGTGGAACTAAATGTTGAACACCTGCCAACAGTAACCCTTCAGCGATAATTTTTCCATCCTGCAGAGTACCACTCCATCCTAAGCTATGATAACATTCACACAATCCGATAGGTTTTTCATAAAAATATACAGCTGATGCCACCGCTCTCGGATTTGTCCGCAGCCTGGATTGAAAAATATCTAATCCAGCGCCTGCTTTCTTGTGTCCATTATCGGAACCGGGAATATCTACATACTTTAACTGTGAAAATCGCATTGCCGGCTTTTCACCACAGTAATATATTCCATGGTTTTTACACCAGTTAGAAATTGGCTCTTCAAAAGCATTACAGAACATCTCATAGAGTAATTGATAATATTGGTGTTTAACCTGTCTATGCTGCGGATGAGCTTCTTCCTGAAGTGCAGACATATTTTCACATAGATCATAGCCATAGCGGTGATAAAAGGCCTCCGGTACTAGTGACGACCAGCCTGCGGTAACTTCATCGACAAATATCGCCTTAATGGATTTTCCAAATTTTTCTTGATAACGCCT
>CAYPYZ010000309.1:0-1944 GCA_964414805.1 uncultured Paludibacter sp. | reverse complement strand
GAAAGGATAATCAGAAATATTTTATAGCATTTTGTAAAGTTTAAATTCATGTTTCAGTTGAATTTTAATATTATATTTTTTCACTATTAAAGGAAATCATTTATACATCTTCAGTTAGTCAGATTGTGAAAAAGATATTACTTTAAAACATAGTATGGAAGGATTCAATTAGGCCTATTATGGATTGATAAGATATCAAGAAAGAGAAGATTAATGTCAGTGCAAGCCCTATATTTAACCAGAATCCTGCTTTATGTTTGCCCATTATACTCTTTTGGTTTAATAGATACATAATTGTAATTACTACAATCGGCAAAACGAAAATTTGGAATAATTGGCTGATCAGCATCGCGAAAACCGACTTAAATCCCAAGGCAGGAACAATTAAACCAGATAGAAGAGCAACACCTGTTAGTATCCGAAATCGAGAACCTTTATAATCAACAGGTTTGTTTTCGTAGTCACTAATTAATAAAGGTGCTAGCATTATAATTGGGAAAACCGAAGACAATGCAGCTCCAAAAATTCCCATAATAAAAACAGAAAGAGCCAGACGTCCCAAGAATGGTTCCAGCATACTGACCATTGTGAGTATATCTTCAACCGGTTTATCAGCGATATACAAGGTGCTTGCAGCACATGCCATGATGGATCCACTTATGATAAACATTAATAATGCGGCAACAAAGGCATCTTTTGTCTGATGTCTCGATTGTTTCGATGTCCATTTTTTCTCTTTCATCAACATACTTCTTACTACAAAGGTAGGTGCTGTTAAGGTTGTGCCGACCAATGCAGCTATTATCATCGGAGTATTTTCTTCAGCCGGTATATTGGGAATAAGACCTTCTATCACGGTATTCGGTTCAGGAAAGACCACAAACAGGGTGATAATAAAACTGACTCCCATGATGGACACAAAAACAATCATCAACTTCTCAAAAGAGGAATATTTTCCTGTAAGCAGGAATAGGTATAAAAAGATGATAATCCCAAGTGCAATTAAGAGTGGATTCCATCCCGGATCTCCTAACAGACGAATGGATATTTCATGCATCAGATCAGAAACAACCCCCATTATTCCAACAAGTGCTAGAATTTCCACAATAACTAGTCCTATTAATGTTACCAAGGCTACTGGTTTACCAAGTGTCTTGAAATGTTGCTTATAGCCGTATAAAGCTCCTTCTCCCGTCGCAATGGCGTATCGGCCATATGCTTCCAGCATGAAGAAACTAAATATACACGAAAGGGCTAAAGCCCATAACATAGACATCCCATGACGGGATCCTGCAGAGGCCATCGCGATAACACTTCCGGTACCAATACTGTATCCTACAAGGAATAGACCAGGTCCCACGGAACTCAGATAATTCCCTAATCGCTTCAAAATAGTTATTTTTTCAGGCATAATATTTCTTGTTTTTCAATTGTAGATTTACTTTTCATATGTTAACTATTTTCTTGTCGGGTGATTCCTGTACTGGTAATACTTCGCTGCTATTCTGGACTATTCCAATTTGAACATCATTGTCCAAACTAATTCGTTCATCCAAATACTTTTGTAGATCATCTATATTCAAATAATGGAATCCAAGTAGATTGGTCAGTATGGGATCCATCGTTAAAGTGGCTTTAAAGTTACGTTTTATATGATTCAGGTACATACACTCCGAAGCTCCAAACCGGTCTTCTATTACATCATCATCCAACATTTTAAACAGCGTATTGTCATCATACTTGGCAAGACGGGCAATCTCTTTTCCATGGGTAGGTGCAATTCCCTCATAACATGGTGATAGAAGAATAATTTCTCCTTGAGCTTTGGTGGCAATCTCTGCCGAGAACAACCCTTTATCGGCCTGGGTAAAATCATAATCAGACGGATAAGCACTGCTGACGGTGATGTCGGCAGCTTTTGAAAATTTCGCCCCGAAAATTTTC
>CAYPYZ010000308.1:0-1956 GCA_964414805.1 uncultured Paludibacter sp. | reverse complement strand
TGATAGATAAATAACGTTCATGACTCTACTCCTTTCCTCCTATTAACTAACAACCAACCGGACTTGATACATTTTCTGCGTATTCTTCTCCGCTGTTTAAACCACGCTTTCCGCTTCAGTCCTGATGGCGGATTAATTTGGGAAGCCACTTCGTTTTTACCGTATTCCCAATCAACCAAGTTACTCCATAAATCTGTATTACCCATAGGATGTGGCGGAACATATGTTTTTATCCCGCCGTGCTTCTGAAGTGCGAATGAAAATTGCATATCTTCAGCGTTCTGAAGATGAGCAGGCTTTTCAAACCAAAAATATCTAATCCAATCCGTTTTGAAGAACCAACAATGCCCACCATAGTCAACTTCTGTTATTTTATCGTTAGGTGCACGCCAGCCGTACCATTGCCGATTGGATTGTTCTGGTGCTTCCCCTTCTGACACTTCTACCTTTATAGGTGCTTTTATTTTGCCCGGAACAACTCGTCCCACACCAACATATATTCCCGGCCTTTCCTCCATCGACTTGATGCAGTTTTCAATCCAACATTTGCCGGGAATGATATCATCATCAAGTATCATAGTATATGGCGTTTTCCCTTGGGCTAACAACGGAAGGGTGAATCTCCCATGGTAATAAAAATTCTGATTGCTTTGAATCAATACACAATCATCCGGAATTTTCACCTTGACTTCTTCTGGTGCCTGATTCTGCCATATCCAAATGTATTTAGGCGGAATGGTTTGTCCTCGTAATGCCGTTATTTGTTTCTGTAAAGTACCCGGTCTTCTGTATATATTAAGAATTGCCGTGACCATGATATAACCCCCTTATTTGATTAATCGCCAATTCATAGGTAGCTTTTAAGTCATTTAATTTGTTTTGGTCTACTTTATACTTTTTTCTGATAGTGGCTATATCTTCATAGCAGTATAACATATTCAAGTCATTTAGCAGGTCATGTGTTTTGCTTTCAATAGAACCATACGCCATATCAAAATCTATCACCTTAATTGGCACATTATTCTTGATAGAAAAAATCAGGGAATGATAACTATTGCTAATGCAAAAATCCAAGTATTTGAAAAGACTGACCCATTCAAACGGACTCAGCTTTCCTCCAATATTAATATCAGCAAATTTACACGGGTGCATAAATGAAATTATTTGATACCCTTCTTTTCGAAAGCGAGTGCAATCATCAAATATAAGGTTCTGTTTTTTCTTTGGAATCCGCACACCCAATAAGGGACGTTTTGTGTCTATACCCAATTGTTTCAACTTTCGGGATAAATCTATATTTGGAAATTCATCATATGCAATAGCGGGGTCACACGTTTTCATTACTTTGCACGAATCTATATTCAGGTATTCTAAAAATTCTTTGGTGTGCTTATCACGAACAGAAAGCATATCAAACGCTTGTAACTTATCCCCCATCCGCCTTAACTGCTCCGAAGTCCTGTTTCTGTATGATAGCAAATTTGCTGAAGCGGACAAAGCTATTTTAATTCCAGGCAAATCTTGGGACAGCCAATAAACATTCGGAAAAGCTTTGGAATACTTCCCCCATTCCAGTTTCCAGACTTCATCAGCCCCTACAACCAACATATCATAATTCTGCCGCTTCAAAAAATTTATACATTCATCATAATCGGTGGTAATTAAGCATTCCTCACTCAATTGCAAATAATGGCGTGTAAATTTAATAAATGTCTTGCCTCGGGATTTCTTCATGTGAGCATAATTAGCCATCCTGATATCTACTGTTTCGACAACAGCATCCGGGAACTGCTGTTCCAACTTCTTGATTTGGGCGTATGCTTGAAGCACTGCACCTTCATTCGCTATGTGATGATGAGTCAGCAACCCAATCTTCATAGTGCACCACCCCCTCAATTGATTTGCGTGCCGGAGCATTTACAGAATGACTATAATACCCAATCGGAATTATTCCTG
>CAYPYZ010000307.1:0-1960 GCA_964414805.1 uncultured Paludibacter sp. | reverse complement strand
GTGCTACTTCACACGTAAGATTGATCTGGTTTCCATCGCTAGTATGTTCAATTTTAACCGCATTATATAAATCCGGAAGTTTTTCTTCAGGAAATTCCACATCCACAACGGGACCAATAACCTGTACTACTCTGCCTGTATTGTTTTGCATAATATTACTACCTCCTATTCCCTTAGAGCTTCGGCTCCACCTACAATTTCAGAAATCTCAGTGGTAATTGCTCCCTGCCGTATTCTATTAAAAGAGAGATTTAACTCCTCAAGCAATTCTGCCGCATTATCACTGGCATTGCGCATGGCAGTCATAGTCGCACCCTGTTGACTGGAAGCAGCTTCTAACAGTGATTGATAAATAATTGTATCTATATACAAAGGAATCATTACATCCAGAACTTCAAACACTGAAGGCTCAAATAGATAGAGGGCTTTCAGCGGTGTTTCCAGTCCATTTTCCTGCTCCTCAATTGGTAAAACTTGCTTAATTGTCACCTTATGAGTTACTGTGTTAACAAATCTTGTATATAGTACTGCAACATGATCAAAGAGCCCACTATGGTAGAATTCCTGAATTAGTGAAGATATTTCGTGTGCTTGGTGAATATCAGGATAATCCCCTAAATTGACATAATCAGCTAAGAAGTCCTGCCCAGACCTTCTAAAATAATCTCGTAAACGTCTGCCGATTAAAATCATATATGTATCCGGCCGTTCCCTTAAAAATTCTTCTGCCCGACGAATAATGTTACCGTTATAGCTTCCCGATAATCCGCGGTCAGCTCCGATCACAACCAAACAAGTCCGTTTTTTTTCAGTTACCTGTGCTAACTGAGGCAAAGGTTCACCAAGTTTTCTCGCTCCGCTTAATACTCTATTCAGCGAAGTATCCAACCTAAACCGGAAAGGTCTCGATTTTTCTACACGTTCTTGAGCTTTACGCAGCTTAACAGCGGCAATCATCTCCATGGCTTTGGTAATCTGCTGAGTGTTTTGTACTGTTTGCATTCGCCGTTTAATTTCACGTGCTGTTTGTGCCATCTACGCCCCCTCCTACTGGACAAACTCTTTTTTGAACTCCTCAATAGCAGCTTTGAGTTCTTCCGTTAATGCATCAGACATTTCCTGTTCTTCATTGATCCTATGAATAATTTCCGGTTTATTCTTTTTGACAAACCTTAATAATTCATTTTCAAAACGCTGGACATGCTCAACCTTAATATCATCTAGGTACCCTCTGGTTACGGCATATAAGGCTATTACCTGGTCACTTACACCCATTGGGACATACTGCTTTTGTGTAAGAGCTTCCACAATTCGTTCCCCTCTATTTAGTTGAGCTTGAGTCGCTCTGTCCAGATCAGAACCGAATTGAGCAAACGCCTCTAACTCTCTATATTGAGATAAATCCAAACGCAGACTGCCTGCAACCTGTTTCATTGCTCTAACTTGTGCTTCTCCCCCAACTCGGCTTACGGAACGACCCACATTAATCGCCGGTCTAACACCTGCATAGAATAAATCTGACTCCAGAAAGATCTGACCATCTGTAATAGATATCACATTAGTTGCAATATACGCTGAAATATCTCCTGCCTGTGTTTCAATAATCGGCAAAGCAGTAATTGAACCGGCTCCTAAATCATCACTGAGTTTGGCTGCTCGTTCCAACAAGCGGGAATGTAAGTAAAACACATCGCCTGGGAAGGCTTCGCGACCTGGCGGACGCCTTAATAGTAAGGATAATTCCCGATAGGCAGTAGCATGTTTGGAAAGATCATCATAGATAATTAAAGCATGCCGACCATTATACATTAATTCTTCAGCCATGGCCACGCCCGCATAAGGCGCAATATACAATAGCGGCGCAGGTTCGCTTGCCGTAGCTGAAACAACAATTGTGTAATCCATGGCACCATGTTCTTTCAGTACCTGAACTACGCCAGCCACAGTAGAAGCCTTTTGG
>CAYPYZ010000306.1:0-1968 GCA_964414805.1 uncultured Paludibacter sp. | reverse complement strand
ATTTATCATGTGTTATAATATATCCAAATATATTCGATAGAGGGGATTTATATGAAACGATGTAAAACATGTGGCAAATTAAACTGGGATGGAGCAACAACGTGTGAGAATTGTCATGAAGAGTTTGTTGATAAACCTGTTATTATCCCAGATGAAGGAAAAGGGTTAAACATTCCTGTTATAGCAGGTGTCATCTTAATGCTTGTAGGTATTATCTTTTTCATTATTGATATTGTTCATTTAAAGATAAGTACCATATCTATTTTATACATGGCTGCAGGATCGACGCTTATAAGTACAAAAGCTTACCATGAGTATAATGATAAAAAAATAGAAATTTTACAAGCTGAAATCCATCAAATGATGAAAGAAATTAAAGAACTAAAAGAAAAAAACGCTGAATAAATTTTCAGCGTTTTTGTTTTGTCTAATTAATGAAATAAGAATTTTAAAATAGGATCCATTTGTGAGAGTATTGGAACAATAATTAACGAAACAATACTCATCAATTTAATTAAAATATCCATCGATGGACCAGCTGTGTCCTTAAATGGATCACCGACTGTATCACCTGTTACAGCAGCTTTATGAGGTTCAGATCCTTTACCACCTAAATTACCTTCTTCGATGAATTTCTTGGCGTTATCCCATGCACCACCCGCATTCGCCATAAAGACTGCGAGCATGATAGCAGAAACTAAACCACCAACAAGAAGTCCACCAAGCCCTTCAGCACCTAAGAAAATGCCAGCAACAACCGGTGAAAATACAGCAATAACAGCAGGCAAAATCATCTCACGTAGTGCAGCTTTCGTTGAAATATCTACACATTTTGCATAATCAGGAAGTGAAGTTCCAGCCATAATACCTGGATCTTCTTTATATTGTCTTCTAACTTCTTCAATCATTTTATTTGCTGCTCTACCGACAGATTAAATGACTAAAGCTGTAAATAAATAGGGTAGCATCGCACCAATAAAAATTCCAACCATAACGCCTGGCTGTAAGATGTCAATACCGTTACCAGCAGATAATCCCGAACTCTTTTCAAAAGCAAAGAATAAGCCAATACTTGTTAATGCAGCCGAACCGATACAAAAGCCTTTACCAATAGCTGCAGTAGTGTTACCTACGGAGTCGAGTTTATCGGTGATTCGTCTTACACCTTCATCAAGTTTGCTCATTTGGGCAATTCCACCTGCATTATCAGCAATAGGACCATAAGCATCAACCGATATGGTAATACCTGCAGTTGAAAGCATACCAACAGCAGCAAGTGCTATACCATACATATCACCAGTAAATAAGTAGCTTAATACGATACCTACAACTAAGACAATAACAGTTAAGAAAGTTGATAACATCCCAATGCTAAATCCTGAAATCACGTTTGTCGCATGTCCAGTTAGTGATTGTTGAGCGATTTCTTTGACGTGTTTATAATCACCAGAAGTATAATATTCTGCAATAAACCCAATCGCAATCCCGACAACTAAGCCAATTGATAAGGCACCAAAGGTTCCCCAAGCTCTTTCGCCTTCAAAAAAGACATGAGAGAAAATTAAGCTTGATACCAGCATCATAAATGCAGCGATATATGTCGATGAATTAAGTGCTTTTTGTGGGTTATGCCATTCTTTAATACGGATGATATAAACCGCTAAAATAGCAGATAGGACACCAAGTCCTGAAATGAGTAGTGGGAAGATCACCGAACCGATGATAGTCGATACTTGAGTAGGTGTCACAATAACTAAATTTCTTACAACATCTTCAGGTGTGAAGTTAATAAATGCATATAAACCTAAAGTTAAAGCGGAAATAATTGATCCAACATAAGATTCGGTTAAATCAGAACCCATACCTGCAACATCCCCAACGTTATCCCCGACATTATCTGCAATCGTGGCTGGGTTTCGTGGGTCATCTTCAGGAATACCACTTTCAACTTTACCAACTAAATCAGCT
>CAYPYZ010000305.1:0-1971 GCA_964414805.1 uncultured Paludibacter sp. | reverse complement strand
CGAACCACATTGCAATATTTGGGTATTTAGCAAACCTTTCGAACCAACTTCTAAATCTCTGCCCGTGAGAGGTAATTATTACTAAAATCAATACGACTATGCCATAAAGCCATACCACAATTTTTAGATATGAAAATACAGAGATAATCTGTGGAGGAATTTCTTCCATCAAACTAAGGACAAAGGATACAATTGCGATTAGCCCAAGTTGCGCAGCTAATCCGGAACTAGCTACAATCCCCGCCGCTTGTCCGATACTCATTCCGTGTTTATAGAGAATGTAGATAACAAAAGGAAATCCCCCAGCTGTAAATGGGGTTACTAAGGTTAAAAAATGAGATGCTGCTAATGCAGCCACCAGCACCGGATAGGAAATAGCAAATCCGATGGACCGCGAAGCTACTAAAACACGTAATGCATCCACCATCCAGGCTAAACATATGGAGAGTACTGCTAAGATTAAAAAAAGCAGAGGATAATTACTTATAATTTCAATCATCTCTGATGGATTAACTAGTCTAGTAAAGATATAGTATAGTGCTGCGGCTGTAAGTGCCAATAAAACAGCAATGCCTTTCCAGGATATCCGGAATTTTGCTACATCGTGATTTTCCATTTAGATCCCTCTTTATACATTTTCCACTACAATAATACCACATTTCGTTAGAATAAAAAATGTTCTTTATAGATAGTCTACCAAATTTTGCTTTTGAAAATAAAAAATGATAATGAGCAGGAGATTCGGCAAGCTTATCGAATAAATAAGAATATACAGAAAATAGAAACGATAAACTAGGAATAAACAATTCAAAATATGGGGGGAGTGATAGAAGTGACATATTTACGATATGGTCTGGTGCTTGCCGGAGGCGGCGGCAAGGGTGCATATCAGGTAGGTGTACTAAAGGCTTTAGCAAATTTAGGGTTAGATGTGAATCAATTTACAGCTATTGCTGGTAGTTCCATTGGAGCCCTTAACTTAGCTTTGTTTGTGCAAAACGACCTGGAGCTTGCTGAAGACATCTGGCTTTCTGTTACTCCAGATCAAATATTTTCTTTTAATCCGCATACCATTGTCGCACAATACCTACGCTGTATTCCCTTAAGTCAATCGGCACGGGCTTTACTGACTAAATGGGCTTTTTCCTTAGCAACACATGGGATCTTCTCACGCAGAGGGGTGCTGGAAATAATTGAAAAGTACATTGATTTAAATCTAATATCACAGCATTCAACAGGGTTATTAACTGCTGCTTGTATGCAGTTTCCTCTACCTAAAGTTAAGTACTTTCAATTAAATGCTTTTCCACCTGATAGGATTAAATCAATTCTTCTGGCATCTTCAGCTATACCGCTGATTTATAACCCGGTAAATATTGATGGAAAATTCTTTGTTGATGGCGGTATTGTCGATAATGTCCCGATACTACCTGTATATCGGTTGGGTTGCGATATTATCATTGTTGTCCATTTAAGCCCTGGTGTGTTAATCAATCAAGCTGATTTTGCAGGCGCAAAGATTTTTGAGATTATTCCTTCCCGGTCTCTAGGCTCATTTATTAACGGTACTCTAGATTTTTCACCTGCTGGGATTAAGAAAAGAATAGAATTGGGTTATCAAGATGGGATGAAAATTGCTAACATGGTTCGTTTGTTTGCCATCACTCAAGTAAAATCGATGAATTATCTACAAACTGTAAAGGAGAATATGCAATGATGAATCCAAGGATTTTAAACATTGAGGATATATTATCGATTACCCCTGATGAAAAAGCAGCCATAGACAAGATTGTGGATGCAGTTATCGAAAGATATAAACATAACAGTAAAGCAATTGTGCGTTTGGCATTGGAAAATGTTGTTACCCTTACTGCCTCTGAATCTCGTATAAAGGAGCTTACTACCCAAGGATTTCTTGCTAGAGCTATATATAAGATGATTGGTAAAAATCATCGATTGCGGGATTTGATC
>CAYPYZ010000304.1:0-1975 GCA_964414805.1 uncultured Paludibacter sp. | reverse complement strand
TATTGCCGAAGGATTCGATTATAATCAGGTTGATATGGTTATTAAAGCTCTGCTGGCAGAGGGCGCTCAGGTGGTCATTATTAGTGATAAGCTTGGAATGATAACAAGCTCTGATGGCAGTCAGATGTCAGCACTAAAATCATTTATTACGGATTCATCGGTTGTTTTTGATGCTGTTTATATTGACGGAGGAAAGAATGCGGACCCATGCTTTGTGATGGAGGCTTGCAAGTTTATAAAGGAAGCATTCATACACTATAAACCTATTGCAGGGACCAATGAGGGTAAAGCATGGATTGAAAATGAGGAAATGGGAAATGGTCTTGGTGTATTCCTTGGATGTGAAGGGGATAATGAATTTATAGGTAGCTTCATACAGGGTATTGCGTCACACCGGTTTTGGGATCGGGTACTCGCATAGAGATATTTAGCTGTCTGTACAAGAAAGGTCAGATGAAAGCATACGGAGATTGTACGCAATATCTGATCAAAACGCCGAATATCTAGCTGAATTAAGCCCATATTGGGATGAAAGTACATGGAGGGATTTTTTTATAGGTATAATAGGGATTTGGTTGTAGAAGCATTAACGATACTTACCGGAGATTATAAGGAAGCACTAGATGTCTTTCAAGGTTAATGCAGACTGCTTTAACGATAGGAGATTATTATGCAGAGGGATTCATTAATTTATTGCCTGAAGACCGACGGCGAATACCCGATGCTTACTATAATATGGTCAAGGATTTTAGACAAATTGGAACTGAATGGGCATATTTGACGTGGTTTTATATGGTAACAAGGATAGTGGGTCTTGGTGATGACCAGGATGTGACTCAAAAATTCTATGAATTGGGATTTTCAATTAGACAGATTGAAAGAGCTACCGGCATCTCAAGGGGGATTATATCGAGGGTAGTTGGCAAAAAGTAACATGACAAAAAAGGAACGTCCCCTGGATTCAAACTTTTCACCGGAGGTCTGGAAAGAAGATATCTTACCATCAGAAGCTTCGGACTACGAACAATGCGAAGTATGCACGGATAAATCGCGTATTATTTGGGGCGAGGGTAACCCGGAAGCACCTATTGTTATTGTTTTAGATAATCCAGGTGCGAGAGAAAACAAAGAGGGCGAAGAATATATTTGCGGTACAAGACAAACGCTGCAAAAGGTAATATACATGGCAAAAATAAAACCGGAGGATATTTATCTAACATATTTGTTGAAATGCAGACCTCTGCGAAAGTACGACAAAAAAAAGGCAAGACAATTTAGTATTCCGTATCTTATCCAGCAAATTGAAACAATCAAACCTAGGTTTTTAGTTTGCTTGGGAGATACTGTTGTTCAGGCTTTGCTAGGTGACGATGAGGCTCACGTGAAAAATCTTCGAGGTTCTTTGCATACAATAATGGGTCTGCCTGCAATCGTATCTTATCACCCATTGGCCGTGAGGAGACGACCTAACCTAACTAATCAAGTCTTACAGGATTTTAAAATGTTGGCTCATTTATATAATAATTAGATAATGCTGATATTCATAGAGCAAATAAAAATGTTGATCGTTTCGCAAATTTAATAAAAGAATCCTCCAAGGAGTTGGGCTACAAGGTGAAAATAACCCGTTTCCGCCTTAAATAATAAACCATCAGGCGCTTGATATGCAAAGCAGGAATGCCGCCATAATAGAAAAGGCTCCTTAAGATTTAATAGCTGAGGCAGTGGATATAGTCATTGCTATGATTGAAATATTGTAAACAGCAAACACACAAACATAAAATCCGGTCACAGCATGCCATTAATATAAATAGTATCAATATTAATATTTCTATATTCGAATAATAAGTGTGCAGCAGTTCTTCATCCTAATTCATCAGCCTGCTGCAAATACTTGCGGAATACCTACAGTAGTTAATTGATCTTGCTATTTCAGCAGCACAAGAAAGATATTTTATTAGATTTATCAATATTA
>CAYPYZ010000303.1:0-1991 GCA_964414805.1 uncultured Paludibacter sp. | reverse complement strand
ACCCAATTATTTATTAGATGCAAGGTTTATAAACTCACGGTCTTCAATTATTACCGTATCCTCCAGCCCGGATTGGATTTCGCAATAATATGGGTTGAAATGTATATCATCTACAAGCTGCTTATCCAGCTTGAACCTATTATAAAAATTAGCCGAGCTCATTTGCAATCATCTTCTATCTGTGGAAATTTGGCATGTAAGCTTTGAGCAATATCATTTACTGTTTCCAAGCCGCTAAAATCCTCTTCATCGATAGCAATATCAAACTCATCCTCAATTTCGCCCAGAATCATCATCTTGTCAAAAGAATCCACATCCAAGTCCTCAACTAATTTACTTTCCAATTTTACTTCAACTTTATTGTCCAGGCACTTGCTTATGGCTGTTATCACTCTTTCTTCGATCCGCATGATTTCCCTCCTAATCCATAGCATTTTGTAGGTTTATCTGAATCACACATTACCGCACATCGGTTGCAATTGGTACACTTCGATAAATAGTCCGGGTTTTTTTCAAGCTTGGTTATATAATCCGGTTCACAAATCAGAGGGCGGCATAAGCTTACAAAGTCAAACCCCTCGCTTTCAATCAAGCGTTTTATCTCACTGCCCTTTCGTACACCACCCACATATATTATGGGAATATTGGTGATTTGTCTGGCAATCCTAGCATTATCCAAGTTATATAACGGCTCAAAAGGCTTCATTTTTTGCTTCAATATTGGATATATGAGCATTTGCCATAGTTTTCTCATATATTTGCTTTCAATTCTATAAATCGGATTGATTTTCAAGATCAAATCAACAGGAATATCACCCCTAAAAATGTTCAAGGCATAGTCCATGGTTCCATAGCTGATTTCTATAGCTGCAACCTTTTTGTAGTCTAAAAATCCTATTAGCATTCTAAATTGATCTTGACTAAACTTTCTAAAAAAATAATCATCGCTACCGCTTACCTTGACCAGTAAAGGATAGTCCTCTCCACATTTATTTCTTATACTGTCGATAACCAAATCGAGAAATTTCGTTCCTATACCAAGTGTGTTATCTACACCAAAAATATCTCCTCTATTGTTAATCGAGGGCAA
Organism: uncultured Paludibacter sp.; assembly: GCA_964414805.1. Lineage (GTDB taxonomy): Bacteria > Bacteroidota > Bacteroidia > Bacteroidales > Paludibacteraceae > Paludibacter. The sequence goes on along the minus strand of CAYPYZ010000303.1, from coordinate 901 downwards.
AATAAATTGATGTATCAAATATCCGTGGGCAGCATGCAGCTGAACACCGTCAAAACCAGCTTGCTTTGCATATAGCGCTGCATCAGCAAATTCATTTATGATGCCGTATACCTGCTCAGTTTTCATTGCCACCGGGGTACTGCCGAAATACATAGACTTTTTATTGGATACGCCCAGTACCGGCTCACCTGTATCCTTTTCTCTTGTTTGACGGCCTGTATGTGCCAGCTGTGCAAATATCCTGCATCCATGCTTATGGACTTCATCAACTACTTCCCGATAAGAAATCATTTTATCCGGATTATCCATACCCGCTTGCCCCAGCTGCATTGCTCTACCGCTTTGGGATATATACATAAAGCCTGTGATTATACCCCCCACATTATTCCTTGCTAGCTCTATATATGTTTCCTTATAAGTTTCATTTGGAAAACCATAAATATCTGCCATCCCTTCAAAGGTTGCAGACCGGATAATTCTATTCTTCAAAGTGCAGCTTCCGATTTTGGCATTCTCAAATACTTTCATACATATACCCCTTACGCCTTGCTATTGCTGTGTAAATCAAAAAGCATCCCCACAAACATATATGAAACAATAAAAAGAATCATGGCCAGTTCAGTATTGAACAAAGCTATTAACGCCGCCTGCCCACAAACACAGGCTCTAAAGTTGGTTGCTAGAGAATAATAGGTTTTCTTACCAACAGGGTTTTTATAGTAGAGAAAACCCGTCCAGATTTGTAAAAATACTGTAAGTGCGGCAAGAAACAAAAAAATATTGTTCACTCTAGCCATTATAAAGTTTCCATAGTATATTATTAAAAATGCAATAGTAGGAATGAAAGCAGAAACTACTGCAATAATCCTTGATTTTCTCAGTCCGAAAATAACCACAATAG
>CAYPYZ010000302.1:0-2009 GCA_964414805.1 uncultured Paludibacter sp. | reverse complement strand
TATTCCTCTTATGCCGTTATAGTAATTCGTTCTGCTGCCAATCCGCCAATGGATCAAAACTCACCGGATAATGTATTTGCTCTCAAGTATTATTTAAATAGGGAACAATATGGCGATAGACCTTTATTTTACGGTCCTACTTATAATGCCCCTGTGAAATTAAAAATTGAGGATAATATGTGTATTCCAATTATCAAAGAAGGTGAAGCTTCCTATGCTCCTTTGCCAAAGACTGATGAGCGCGAGCCAGATAGATATATAGAGACGGGTAGGAAAATGACCTATACAATGGATGATAGGTTTACTATGCTGTTTCCACGCATGTATAGCACGCAATCTTCACATATAGAGGCTTATAAAGCTTGGGGAAATATCAAGGGAAAACGGGTCAATTTTAAATACTGCGGAAATCCGAAGACTGAATATGTTCCTACTTTTAGAGAAAACTTAAGATTCTTTTTCTCATATCAATTGAACTTTATGTATTTCCGCTATTTTATGTGGAATTTCAGCGGAAGACAAAATGATATGCAAAGTCATGGAGAAATTGACCGTGGTAATTGGATTACCGGCTTTAATTTTATTGATAAACATTTTGTGGGTGATCAGTCTAATCTGCCGAGAGAATTGAAAGAAAACAAAGGGCGGAATCGCTATTATATGCTTCCTTTGCTCTTGGGCATTATTGGTATATTCTATCTGACTCGTCAGGGACAAGCAGGTAAAGAGGCATTTTGGATAGTTGGTTTGCTGTTTTTCCTTACAGGAATAGCTATAGTAATCTACTTAAATCAAACGCCTTATCAGCCGCGTGAGCGAGATTATGCTTATGCCGGTTCATTCTATGCTTTTTCGATTTGGATAGGTTTAGGGGTATTAGGGTTAATTCAAGTCTTTGAGAAATTCTTACCAAAATCCATTGCAGCGATAGTAGTATCGGTTATGGCATTAGGTGTTCCTGCCCTTATGGCTGCTGAAAACTGGGACGATCATGATAGGAGCAATCGCTATGTAGCACGCAATTTTGGATATAATTACTTGGCTTCATGTGAAGATAATGCCATCATTTTTACCAATGGTGATAATGATACTTTCCCTTTATGGTACAATCAGGAGGTAGAAGGTGAAGGCACAAAAATCAGGGTTTGTAATTTAAGTTATTTGCAAACGGATTGGTATATTGACCAAATGAAGCGTGGCGCTTATGAATCCGAAGCTTTGCCCATTTCGTGGAAACCTATAGAATATATGTCGGGTACCCATGAAATTGTTTCCGTTGAGGATGTTGCTAAACGGCCTATAGAACTAAAAACGGCCTATGAGATTTTACTCAATCCACGCTATCAAGAAGATGGTGAAGGAATTATTGTTTCAAAGCAGTTATACTTACCTGTCAATAAGGAAGATGTACTCAATTATGGGGCTGTTGATAATAGCCGGGCAGATCAAATAGTAGATCAAATCGATATAGATTTAAGCAATAAGTCGCGTTTGACCAAAAGTGAGTTAATGGTCTTGGAAATGTTGAAAGAGAATAATTGGGAACGTCCCATGTATTTTGCTGTTACTGTGGGTGATGATTATTATCTTGGACTTAAAAAGCATTTCGAACTTACAGGTCTGGCATATCGTATTGTGCCAATCGATACCGAAAGCAAAGATGGTGGCATCGATGCGGATGCGATGTATGAGAATATGATGCATAAATTCCGCTATGGCAATATCTCCGATCCTAAGGTGTATTTAGATGAAAATACCATGCGGATGTGCCGTACAAGTAGAATGATGTTTTCTCAATTAGTGAATGCATTGGTAGAAGAGGGTGATTTCGAAAGGGCTGAAAAGGCTTTGGATTATTCTTTGGAAGTAATACCTCCTACAACCGTAAGTCATGATTATTCCTCGTCATCTTTGGCTGTTGCTTATTATAAATTAGATAAAGCCGAGAAAGCAAATGAGATATTGCATACTATTGCGCAAGATTGTGTGGATAATTTGAATTGGTATTT
>CAYPYZ010000301.1:0-2028 GCA_964414805.1 uncultured Paludibacter sp. | reverse complement strand
ATTTATATTGGAGGATGAGGGACACTCCGGATTGTATCTAGTTGTACTTTTTTGATTATAATAATGATATGCCAAGCGTAAAGATAATCGGTAAAAAGGCATCTATACATAGCAAATTACGAACAAAACTATTGGCAGGTCGAACCGGCGGAAAGGTTTTAATAAAAGGAGTTGCTTAAAGTGTTTATCAGGTATTTCAATTTAGGTAGGTCAGTAATTCAAAAAGAAGGAGTGATATAAATGAACCCTATCGTTTATGCTTTATTAGCTTACGCCTTAACGGCAGTGATTTCGGTTATGGTAATCGGCTTGATTGTAATAACAAACAACATTATGAACAAGCGAGGAAATAGCCAATATCAAGAAGTGGAGGATAATTAGATGTCTGATACATTACTTCACCTATTCCCGGGTATAGGGAGCTTTTTCATGCAGGACTCATCGATAGCAATAGCTCGTGTTATCCTTATTGTAGCGGGTTTTGCACTGTCTTATTATGGATTCAAAAGAAAACTTGAACCGCTCATAATGGTACCTATGGGCATTGGAATGATAGCAATTAATTCAGGAGTACTTTTTATCGGATCGGGTCAATTTGGTACCATTTTCTTAGATTCATTAGTTGAAGATCCTATCGAAGTAGTTAATATTATGCAAATTAATTTCTTGCAGCCTATTTACAACCTAACATTTAGCAATGGATTAATCGCATGTCTTGTCTTTGTGGGAATTGGTGCAAGAAGCGAAATAAGTTTCATTTTAGGAAGACCTTGGGCTAGCTTAGTCGCTGCATTGTTTGGTGAGATGGGCACTTTCGTTGCTTTGGTCAGCGGTATCTATTTACTAGGATTCACACCGGCCGAATCTGCAGCTGTTGCAACTATAGGCGGCGCCGATGGACCTATGGTGCTGTTCTGCTCACTGATTTTGTCGCCCCACCTGTTCGTACCTATATCTATTATTGCATACTTATATTTAAGCTTGACCTACGCCGCATATCCATACTTGATCAAGCTCATGGTGCCAAAGAAATACAGGGGCATAGATGTGGAAGTACCTATACCGGAAGTGTCACAAAAAGCCAAATTCGTATTTTCTATTTTAACTTGTTTGCTAATATGCATTTTACTGCCTGTTGCCGCACCACTGATAATGTCATTCTTCCTGGGTGTCGCCATTAAAGAAGCAGAAATAGGACCTTATCAAGAATTGCTTGAGAATACAATTACCTACTTCTCAACGCTATTCCTGGGATTGATTTTGGGTACACTTTGCGAAGCTACTACTATTTTAAATCCAGTTGTAGCAAAAATCTTGATACTTGGAGTTATAGCATTAGGCGTATCGGGCGTTGGAGGTCTGATTGGCGGTTGGATCATATATAAGCTGGACAAACAGAAAAACTATAATCCTGTTATCGGTATAGCCGGTATCTCCTGCGTTCCAACTACAGCCAAAATTGCACAGGAAGTTGCTTCAGAAGAAAATCCATTTGCTGTAATAATGCCGGTGGCTATGGGTGCAAATATCTGCGGAGTAATTGTATCGGCAATCGCAACAGGAATATTTATATCGACAATATTCCTAATAAGATAAGTTTAATGTATTAGCAGGGGCAAGGGAATGCTGTAATAAGCAAAAATATTGGATGTGAGAAAAATGTTTTATAACGGAACGGATGAACATAATACGATTAAGCTGCCGGTGAGTACCAATACGATAGATTATGGCACCAAGTATCTAGGTCATAACACATTATATTTTCCGGAAATTGAATCCACGAATTCTTTTGCTCTTACTGTTGCTCAAAGTGATGGTCCGGAAGGCACGATTATAATAGCTGATGAACAAACAGCCGGCAAGGGTCGATTCAACCGGGGATGGCATTCGCCTAAAGGTCGGGGGCTTTGGTTTAGTGTAATTTTAAGGCCGAAGGCAGAAATTACCTCGGTTGCCCAGTTGACCTTAGTTGCTTCAGTGGCAGTTGCCGAAGCCGTATTTAATGTGTGCGGTTTGTCCCTGGGAATT
>CAYPYZ010000300.1:0-2034 GCA_964414805.1 uncultured Paludibacter sp. | reverse complement strand
TGTTTTAAATATTCTCTGATGGGCTCTATCGTTTCCGGTTGCATAGCTGAAACCAAAAAACTTTTATAAGCTATGGATTCATAAAGATATTGCAAAGCTTCCGCATAAGCCAATTCTTCCTCATTGTATAAATCTATCTTATTGATAATGAGACAAGCAGGGATATTATATGCTTCAGCAGAAGCTATAAATCTATCTATAAATATGGTTGAAGTTTCGGGATAATTAACGGTAGCAATTAAAATACACAAATCTAAATTGGCAGCTAAGATATGTGAACGCTTGGATAGGTTGGACGACCGCCTGATGATATAGTTTTTGCGATCACAAATTTCCTCTATCAATCCTATATTACCCTCTATCAGAGAGAATTTCACAAAATCGCCTACAGCAATGGGATTGGTGCTTCTGATGCCTTGTAGCCTAAGATTCCCTTTGATTTTACATTCGAAAAGTTCCCCATTTTCATGACGAACTTGATACCAACTGCCTGTATTTTTAATGACTAAACCTTTCATTTTATCTATTATCTTCATCCAAACTAAAAGATAATTGATCTAAAATCAAGGCTAAGTCATTTAAATCCACATCATTATTCAATAAATAAGCTTTATCTGCTTCAATATAATCAAAGACTAATTGTAGATTTTGGTTTTCAGCTTGAACACTTTTTTTATAGTATGAGAGTGCTTCTGCTTTGTTATTTTTAACTAAAGCAATATGACCGGCATTGATGTAATCCCTGTATGTAGGGGTTTCCGAAAGGATTTTCTCCATATAATAATCGGCCTGATGAATATTAATTGCCAAAAATGCAGCCCAAGAAATAGCTCGCCATAAGTTCGGATTGTCATGATTTTTCTCCTGCATTTTTGTATAGATTTGTAAAGCAGCTTTGTATTTCTCAAGCTGAATCAAACAATTAGCGATTTGCATATTGGTGTTGAATTCACCGGGTTTTAAGAAATCTGCATGCTGATAATAATCTATAGCCTTATCGTATTCACCTAATAATCTGTAACATACAGCTATTTTTTTGACTGTCCAAATATCATCCGGCAATATTAAATCAGCCTTGATATAAGCATCCAAAGCTTGCTTAAACTGGGAAGTCTTTTGGTAAGCATAAGCTAGTTTTTGATACAATGCTGCCGAGGGTTCTATCTCCGCTATCAATGCTTCATAAAGCTCAATGGCTTGGGGATAAAGTGCTTGATTGAAATAATATTCTGCTGTTTGAAGTTTTATATCGCTGTTTGCAGATAAAATCTCAAAAAAATGTGTTTTATGTAGCTCCAATGCCCAATCAAACATGTCTTCAAATTCATGATGCGAAGGATGCAAGCGGAAAAAGCGATATAAATCTTGTATGTATTGTCTTGCCGTATTTCTGGCAGCCAAATCAGGTTTTAGCAAGTTCTCATCTTTGGTAATTTCTTCCATCTGCTTAGACTCCATTTTGAAAGATTTACTCATCATAGAACGTTGAGATGCAGGCATTTGTAGAATGCTCAGACAAAAAGAGTATTTATCAGAATTACAGATGATGGCATTATTTAAAAAAGCACCCATGAGATGCTCGTCATCTTGATAAAATAAGGTTTGGATATCCGAAACCTCAGGATCGAAAGGCATAAACCAATGAGCGATTTGTTGGAAAAATGAGAAATTTTTCAACATGGAAAACGTGCTCATATACACGTCAGCCCCTTCCATTTGTAGCTCTGTTATCTCTTGCAATTTATCAGCTATGCCGCTTTGCTCCAAAATATCAGCCCATTCCGGATTTTCTTCATCCCATTCATCTTGATTGATAAGCGATTCAGCATCCATTTTATCTTTGATGATAGGACTGATTTTAATCATTTCCGGAATGATTTCTTCTTGCATTTTTTTAGTAATCCGCTCTGTATCAGTGGTACCAATAATCAATAAGATGATGTTCTTTAAATTTTCATAAATATTGGAATCATCGCTAAGCAGTACCAAACGGTTTCTGATAGATGGATAAAGATGCATTATCGCGTTGTATTT
>CAYPYZ010000299.1:0-2070 GCA_964414805.1 uncultured Paludibacter sp. | reverse complement strand
GAGATATGTTTATAGCCAACGATCCATATCACGGTGGAGGAAATCATTTGCCTGACATTATTATTGCCGCTCCGGTTTTCTCAGAAGAAACACTAATTGGTTGGATTGCAAATATTGCCCACCACTCCGACATAGGGGGCAAGGTGCCTGGCAGTACATCCGGGGACGCAGACAGCATATTTCAAGAGGGAATCCGTATTCCATTGGTTCGTATAATTAATAAAGGTAAATTAAATGAAAGCCTAATGGATTTACTGCTTTGCAATACACGAGTTCCACAAGAACGCTACGGTGACTTGACAGCTCAAATGTCCTCAAATAGCATAGGAATTAAACGTATGCAAGAAGCTTGGCATAAATACCATGAAGTTTTATTTAAATGTATGGAAGAACTTCAAAACTATTCAGAACGTCGTGTACGAGCAGCCGTAGGCAAGCTCCCAGATGGGCAATATTGTTATACTGATTATGTGGATGGTTGCGGAGAAAAATATCCTGATCCTATCCAAATCGTTGTGAAAATTACAATCAAAGGTGAGCAAATTATATTTGATTTTACTGGAACTCATGAACAAATTGAGGCACCTATTAATTTGCCTCTACCAAGTTTAAAAGCTGATGTATTTTTTGCAGTTAAAGCTTTAATGGGACCGGACATTCCTTCAAACGAAGGAATTAATCGAGCTATTAGTATTATTGCTCCTGAAGGATGTATTTTAAACGCACAAGAGCCGTCACCAATAGGTGCACTGATTGATTGTTCTCAACGTGTTCCTGACGTTATTTTTGGTGCATTAGCATCAATATTACCGGATCGGAGTATGGCAGCGGGCAACGGTGCTTGTACGACAACTATTCTAGCAATCAAGGATATTTTCGGAACAGATAAATTTTTCATATTTCATGAAGTTATTGCCGGCGGAAGCGGAGCAAGTCGTGATTTTGACGGATTAAGCGGTGTACAAGTAAATTTAACTAATACTACTAATATGCCTGTTGAAGCTACTGAGATGGAGTATACTCAGATTATTGCACGCAAATATGAATTAAGGCAAAATTCTGGGGGCGCAGGAGAAAAGCGTGGTGGGCTTGGAATTGAAAGAGAGTTGGAAGTTTTAAAAGATGGTATTCTCTATACCGGTTTAGGTGATCGGCATAAATTTCATCCATGGGGGCTAGAGGGAGGTAAAGAGGGTGATACTGGTGCTTTCTTTCTTATCAAATCAATTGATAAAAGTATAATAAAGCTTTCACACAAGACAACTAGTCTTTCTCTTAAAAAGGGCGACATTATTAGGGTATATACTCCGGGGGCAGGCGGTTATGGTGATCCTTTAAAAAGGCCTATTGATAAAGTGATTAAAGACATTATTGAAAGCAAAGTATCAATTGAAGAAGCTCGTGAAAACTACGGGGTAGTAGTAAAAATCAACGAGAAAACAAAATTTCCAATATTGGACGAAGAGGCAACGGCTTCTTTGCGTAGAAGGAAACTTTCTTAAATACACTTAATAAATTGACGAGGTGAAATTATGGAGAAGATAGTAGATATTATTAATAAAATAAATGTCCATTTCAATACTAGAGGTGGATTAAAGCAAGTATATTTTGTAGCTTGTGGCGGCTCCTTAGCTGCTATGTATCCAGCAAAATATCTTCTTAAAAACGAGTCAACTACTTTTATGGTTGGTATGTATAACAGCAATGAATTCGTCCATGCACTACCAAAGGCATTAGGAAACAACTCATTGGTTATATTAACTTCTACAAAAGCAACACCTGAAACTGTTGAAGCTATAAAAAAAGCCAATGAGCAAGGGGCAGTGACTATTGGATTGACAGGATATATTGACTCGCTGACAGCACATACTGCCCAGCATTCTCTAGTTTATAATCATCAAGATGAATGGAATACCGATTCATCTCTAGTTTGTACCAATAGCCAATCTATCGCGTTAAAACTATCCTTTGAGATTTTGCATCAGTTTGAAAGTTATGAACACTACGACAAGGCGATCGAAGCATTTTCTTTAATGGGGGATATTTACAAAAAAGCCAGCAAAAAGATTA
>CAYPYZ010000298.1:0-2107 GCA_964414805.1 uncultured Paludibacter sp. | reverse complement strand
GTAAATACTTATCCAGAGAAGCACTTTCTCTGTTAGTTATCGATTTAGTAATTTTAAGTTGTCTCATATATAAAAAAAATTGGCTTGCAAAGATAATAAATTTATTCGAGATAAAAAATAGGTTCAGGAAGCTTACTTTTATTCAACGCAAAAAAACTTATAATGTTTCGTTTTAAGCATTTTTTAAGTAAAAAAACAGCAGATCCACAGAAGTTTATAGAAATAATCAAGTTTTGCTGTGGAACTGCTATTAAATTGTAAGTAAAGAAAAAATCCTAATTGGCTAAATCTACTGCATAATAAGCAGTTTTTCCGGAAGGATAAAAGCCGGAGATCCATAAAACCTTGTTTTGTTCATTGGTATCCATCACAGATTTCATGATTTCTTCAATATCCTTTTCGGAATTCATTCTCATATTATTAATCTGGAGAATGACATATCCGGACTTGATACCGGCAGCGTTAAATTTTCCTTTATTATTTACAGACTTGACTTCAACTCCATAATTGACACTGAATTTCTGCTTCACTTTATCATCTATAGGTTTAAAACTGGCACCAAGTATATCAAGGTCAACATCAGAGGAAACTATACCCACTCCACCTTGTCTGTTTTTTAATTCCACATTTAAACTTAGGGTTTTATCATTACGGACAACTTCAACAGCTATCTTATCACCAGGGCGATAGCGTCCAACTTGTTCTTGTAATTCAGCTACTGATTTGACTTGCACACCATTGATTTTAGTAACTATATCTCCCTCTTTGATACCTGCAATTTTGGCAGCGCTGTTTTCCAAGACATTTGCAATATAAGCACCATCAAAGATTTTGATATTCTTTTCTTTGGCAAAATCACCAGTGATATCACGAATTTCAACCCCTAAAACAGCCCTTTGCACAGCACCAAACTGACGTAAATCAGCAACAATCTTTTGTACTATTCCGGAAGGAACTGCAAAGGCATAACCTGCATAAGAACCTGTTTGCGAGGCAATGGCAGTATTAATTCCTATCAGCTCACCACGCGTATTAACCAATGCTCCCCCACTATTTCCAGGATTGATGGCAGCATCTGTTTGAATAAAAGATTCAATTTTCATGGCTGCGTCTAAAATATTGATATTACGGGCTTTAGCACTTACAATACCAGCCGTAACAGTAGAGGTTAAATTGAAGGGATTTCCAACTGCCAACACCCATTCACCCACTTTCATGTCATCAGAGTTTCCGAAAATTATGAAGGGAAGATTTGTTTCTTCAATTTTCAATAATGCAATATCAGTATTGGGGTCAGCACCTACAACTTTCGCTGTATAGTTTCTTTTATCATTTAAAACTACCTCAATTTCTTTAGAGTTATTTATCACATGATTATTAGTTACTATATAACCATCAGCAGAGATAATTACGCCTGAACCAGCACCTTCACGATATTGCGGACGCTGGGGTTGCTGACGAAACTGCGGTCCAAAGAAAAATTCAAATATGGAATCATCACCAAAACCACGAGATTGACTTACTTCAGATTTCACTTTAACGTGAACCACTGCATTGACAGTCAACTCGGCAGCAATGGTAAAATCTGTATCTCCGGCAACTGAAGCATTCTTAAAATTGGCATAACTGGCAGGAGGGTGATTAAAAGATGAATCACCATGGCCACTATTGATTTGATTATTACGATTTAAAAGGAAATTAGTAGCAATGGTAATCACAACTACTAAAGCAGTTAGAGCTAAAAATTGTAAAAGCTTAGTCTTTTTCATAATTCAATCAGTTTTAATTAATAAAAAAAGTCCCGCGAAAAATTCACGGGACTAATTTAGGCAATTCTTATACCTTTATAGAAATATGACTACTTGGTTTGGTCTAATTTAACATTTCAATTTTAACATTTAAAGCCGATTAACGATAAAGGGCTTATTATTTAAAATTAACGACAATTACACCACTCCTTGTGCCATCATAGCCTTGGCTACTTTTAAGAAACCTGACACATTGGCACCTTTCATATAGTTGATATAATCTCCCGATCCAGAACCATATAGGACACATTGCTCATGAATTTCGGACATGATTTGTTTCAGTTTGGTATCTACTTCTT
>CAYPYZ010000297.1:0-2115 GCA_964414805.1 uncultured Paludibacter sp. | reverse complement strand
AGGGATTTAATGAATTTAATCTTGTTTTTTGAAAGCATATTTTAGGCATGAAAGGATGTGTATGGCAAAGATAAGAAGTTGTTTTCATTAAATTAGATAAAAGCGAATGCTAATCTTGAAATTTTATGTAAGTTTGTAGCTGTGTTTTTATTTTTAAGACGTTTTTATGCAACAGTCTTTTCGTTTACTTTGTTTATTTTTCGGTATAGGCTTATTTTCCCTTTGGATGTTTGCTTGTTCACCCACCAAGCATATAGCTGAAGGTGAGTACTTATTAGATAAAGTAGAGATAAAATCGGATGCTAAAGAGATAGATAAAAATGAGTTACCCGATTTTATTCGACAAATGCCTAATTCCAAAATTTTAGGTTTATTCCGTATGCAATTGGGTTTTTATAATTTTTCCGGACAAGATACTACCAAGCGCGGAAACCGTATTTTGAGGAGAATTGGTCAAGAACCGGTTGTTTTAGACTCCATGTTGACGGATATTTCATCTACCCAATTGTTGCGGTACCACATGAATAAAGGGTATTATGATGCGGAAATCAATACGGTAGTTTCCAAAAAAAATAAGCGTGCGCGTGTCAGCTATGAAATAACTTCTCATAAACCTTATCGTATCAATGATTATGAAGTTGAATTAACGCATCCTGTTTTAAAAAATATAGCGAAGGACTCTGTGCGTTCTTTGATACAAAAAAACACCTTATTTGATAGTTATCAATTAGATAGAGAAAGGGAAAGATTGACCTCCGGTATGCGGCGACAAGGTTACTATAATTTTATGAAAGATTATTTGGCTTATGCTGCTGATAGTACAGGTAGGAAGGTTGATTTAAGCATTCAATTAAGAGATTATTTAACTGAAACTGATAGTGTTGAACAAGCTGTTTTCAAGAAATATTATATCAGTAAAGTGGTTTACAATCTAACACCTGCTGTAGGTGCGCTTACAATAGATCCTCTTGATAATGATACGGTTGTTATAGATGATTATGTCCTGATAGGGAATAAGAAGAAGTTTTTGACTTTCAGTGCTTTGAAAGCTGCTACTGCCATCCGGCCGGGTGCTGTCTTTTCTGATGCGGCTGTAGAGCGGACTTATTCAGCTTTCAATGCTTTACCACCTGTAAAATATACCCATATCAGTTTTACTGAAACGGCGGAAGATTCCTTACAATGTTTGATTACTATTGCGCAAGCTAAGACTTTTACTTTTTCTTCACAGGCCGAACTGACCTATACGGATGGCTATTGGGGAACAGGAGGAAATATAGGTGTAACGCATAGAAACTTGTTTAGGGGCGCTGAGGCTTTGACTTTGCAGGGAAGATATGCTATTGAGAAACAAGGGGATTTATTGGCTCAGGAATGGGGAGGACAATTAGGTTTGCGTGTCCCGCGTATTTTAATTCCTTTCGCGAAAGAGGATTATATACGTGGATTGAATGGTTCAACAGAGTATAAAACAACTTTGAATTATCAATTCAGACCGGGGGAGTTTACTGCAACTAATGTTGGAGCAGGAATCAAGTACAACTGGCAAAGGCGACGACAACGGCATGCTTTAGATTTAATCGATTTAAGTTATATGCACTTCCCATGGATTTCTCAAGCTTTTAAAGAAGGTTTTTTGGAAACAGGTAAGTATAATCCCTATAACTATGAGGATTATATGGTTATGCGTATCAGTTATGGTACTTCTTTTAGTGGGTATAACCAGAATAGGCCTTTACATAATTATTATAGTTATAGATATAGTGTTGAAACTGCGGGAAATACGCTTTATGGTATTTATAAATTGTTTGATTTACCGGCTGATGCTGATGGTGCATATCGTGCTTTCAATATCCGGTTTTCACAATATGTAAAAGGAGAAATTAATTCATCTTACCATCAAATTATTGATAAAAACAATAAATTTGTGTACCATGCAGGCTTGGGTTTAAGTTTCCCTTATGGAAATTCAGAAATTATTCCTTTTGAAAGGAGATTTTATAGTGGTGGTGCGAGCAGTGTAAGAGGCTGGGGGGAAAGTCAGCTCGGTCCGGGAACTTACCAACGTATTGTCACCAACAGGCGGGATTATAACCAAGTTGGGGATATCAAATT
>CAYPYZ010000296.1:0-2124 GCA_964414805.1 uncultured Paludibacter sp. | reverse complement strand
CAAAAATGCATGGTATTAACAACATCTTGTTTACTGCGCATAATTGTTTGCCAAAACCAAATTCACCTTGGTATAAAGTAACTCATGGACTGGTCTACCGGGGTTTAATGCATTCACTGCGCCGAGTGATAACCGTATCAAATGCGGTGCGCAATGAGTTAATTGAGTATATTCCGTCCCATCGAATTGTCACTATTTATAACGGTGTTGATTATCAAAAATTTTCTGGTTTTCCTCGTCATAATTCCCGCTTAAGTCTAAGATTCAATAATGATGATCTAATAGTAGGAGTTGTATCTCGCCTTATTATGGAAAAAGGAATTGCAGTATTACTTAAGGCTGCCTCATTATTGAAACCCATTCAACCTAATATAAAGTATGTTATTGTGGGGGACGGACCCCATCGCCATCAATTTGAGGGCTACAGTCGTGCCCTGAACCTGGAATCATCTGTGATGTTTACCGGATACCGTAATGATGTAGCGTATCTTATGGCTGGTTGGGATTTATTTGTTCTACCTAGTTTAAGCGAGGGCTTTAGTGTAAGTGTGTTGGAAGCCATGGCTGCAAGACTTCCAGTAATTGTCTCAGACTTACCTAGTATGCGTGAGATGGTAGTTCAGGGAAAAGGTGGGCACTTAGTCAGTCCCGGTGATGCTCCGGCTTTGGCAGCGGCAATTCTCAATGTATTGAAAGATATTGATAAAGCAAAAATAATGGGAGACTATAACTACAAGCATGTGATTAGCAGTTTTGGTATCGAAAGAATGGTTAATAGAACAGAAGAACAATACTATCAGTTAATCCGGGAAGATGGAAAATGGTAAATGTGAGTAAGTCAGCTTGTATTTTAATATTTGTACTATTACTTTGTATTTCCTCAGCTGAAGCCGGTAAACCAAAAACAGTTTTAATCCTATGGCATGAGTTGAGGTGGGAAGATGTGAAAAACCCTTCGGCAGCTAGGTTTAGTGAACTTGCAGTAGGCCTAATGAACACTCGAATTGGAGGAGGTAGTGGGGTTTATGGTGCTTATTTGACTATTAGCAGTGGTGCACGAGCGTTCGGAGTAACCGATGCAGCTAAAATGCTTTACAGCAGTGATAATTTGCAGGGGAATAAAGCTGGGGAAGTCTATCGATTACGAACCGGTCAGATAATTAGTGAAGGAAGTATTGTAAATCTACAGATCGCAAGCATATTGCAAGCTGCTGCTCAGGCTGAATACCCTTTGGGAGTGGGAGCATTAGCCGAGAAACTCAAGGCGGCGGCAATCAGCATTGGAGTTTTTGGCAACAGTGATCTAAAAGATCAGGTTGTACGTTGGGCAGCGTTGGTCGGAATGAATTCAATGGGTATTGTTGACCACGGGGTCATTGGAGAAGAGCTTCTAGAGAATAATCCGGATTATCCTTACGGAGTACGCAGTAATTATGAACTGCTTTTAGCCGCAGTGGTAAATTCCGACGTTGACTTTGCCATTATTGATTTAGGAGATCCTTATCGTTATAGTATATATGAGAGTCAGATCTTACCTCAGCAGCAACTGGTAATCAGAGAAAAAATAAGCGAGCGAAGCTGGGAGTTTGTGCAGAGGCTTCATCGCCTACTGCCATCAGCTGAGTTAATTGTCTTATCACCTTATCCAGGGGAAAAACGTGCTCAGAATGGCCAATGGTTTGCTCCTGTGTTAATAATTGGTCAGAAAGAAGGGTTACTACAGTCCGCAACGACGAGATGGTCTGGAATTGTTGCTAATATCGACATTGCTCCTACAATATTACATGCCTATGGAGTTGAAAAAGGAGTAATGCTGGGACGTCCAATTGAAATAAATACTATGGACAGCAAACAAGCAGTAGATCACTTAATAGCTTTGGAACAAAAGATTTTTCGGATCAGCAAATATCGCAATCCTGTACTACGGTTTTTAGTTAGTTTTCAGATAGTCCTTTACCTGTTTACACTGGCACTCTTGATTGTACCAAAATCTCTAAACCATAAATTTATCAGGCTTGTACAGTTCATTCTCATCTTCAGTTTATCTACACCTTTGATTTTGCTGGTGTTGAATGAAGCTTGGGTAATTACGATGTTTGTTTTAATTGGTTTATTGTATGCCTA
>CAYPYZ010000295.1:0-2135 GCA_964414805.1 uncultured Paludibacter sp. | reverse complement strand
TTATTAATTTTATTGACGGCTTGGACGGATTAGCCAACGGAATAATACTGATTGCTTCTATTGCTTTGTTTACGTGGATTTATGGGACAAGTTATCAAGATACAGCCAGTTTGCTTCTTACCTTTATTGGTGCGAATATCGGCTTTTTAGTGTTCAATTTTAATCCCGCAAAGATCTTCTTAGGCGATACTGGTGCAATGTTAATCGGATTTTTATTTGCGGCGTTAGCCAACAACAGTGTGTTAACTGGGGATATTATGTTTAGTTTACCGCTATTAGTTTTAATTCTGGCAGTTCCTACAACCGATACCTTCTGTGCTATTGTCCGTCGCCTGCAACAGGGAGTACCCATATATCAAGCTGATAAACAGCATTTTCATCATCGGCTTTTAGAACTGGGGTTAAATCAACGTCAAGTTGCATTATGCGGTTATATGCTTACTTTAGTTTCATCAGCAACCGCACTTTTGCTGGTTAAGAATAATAGCTGGAACCAGTTTATAATTTTACCTGTTATTGCAGTCGTTCTTGTATATGGAGCCGGTAGAATAGGTATGGTTAAACCCCTGGTTGTCAAATCACAGCGGAGAGTGTTATAATTGGTTAAAATTGGAATTGTGTTTGGAACCAGGCCTGAAGCAATTAAAATGGCCCCGGTGGTAAAGCAATTTAAAACTCACAATAAATGGAATACTAAAGTTATAGTTACCGGGCAGCATCGAGAAATGCTTGATCAGGTACTTGATGTGTTTAATATTATTCCGGATTATGATTTGGATGTCATGACTGAAAATCAGTCTTTAACCCATATTACAACTGCAGTACTGCATGGGTTGGAGCAGATATTCTCTATTTGGAAACCGGATTATCTTTTGGTTCATGGAGACACCACCACGGCACTTGCTGCAGCTTTAGCCGGATATTATCATAAAATAACAATAGCTCATGTAGAAGCAGGTCTTAGAACCGGTAATCTGCATAATCCTTTTCCTGAGGAAGCAAATCGCAAACTAATCGATGGGCTATCGACTATTTTTTTTGCGCCTACAGAGGCAGCTGCCAAAAATTTGCGCTCGGAAGGTGTCAGTTCTAGTCAAATATATGTAACGGGCAACACGGTAATAGATGCACTATATATGGTAGTAGATGATAACTATCGGTTTAAACAGTCACAGCTACAAGCGTTAACATTTTCACAGCCGGTAATACTTGTTACAGCTCACCGTAGAGAGAATTGGGGGCAGCCTTTGGCAAATATCTGTGCCGCCATTCGAGAAGCTGCCGCATGCTTGCCGGTGGATATTGTATTTGCAATGCATAAGAATCCTCAGATACAGTCAGTAGTAAAAAGTTATCTTGCCGGTATTGCTAATGTTCACCTAATTGATGCTCCCGCTTATGTTGAATTTGCCAATTTACTTAACCGGTGTAGGTTTTTAGTCACAGATTCTGGCGGATTACAGGAAGAAGCTGCTGCACTCGGAAAGCCAGTACTAGTATTAAGAGACATGACTGAGCGGCCGGAAGGAATTGATAGTGGTATTTTGAAGTTAGTTGGGACTGATAAAGATAAAATTGTATCTGAAATAAGTAATCTAGTCCAAGATAGCGAATTATATCATCGGATGGCGCACTCGCACAATCCCTATGGAGATGGAAAAGCGGCCATGCGTATTAAGAATATAATTACAGAATTTCATTGGAGGGATGTTAATGGCAATTAGACCTGACGAGATCACAGCAATTCTTAAGCGCCAGATAGAAGAGTTTGAGGCTGAAGTTAAGGTTGAAGATGTCGGTTCGGTATTAATGGTTGGTGACGGGATTGCCAGGGTTTATGGGTTAGAACAAGTCATGGCTGGTGAGCTCCTGGAGTTTCCCGGTCCTATTTATGGCATGGCTCTGAATCTTGAGTATGATAATATTGGCTGTGTTATCTTAGGAGACTATTCTCATATTAAGGAAGGAGATCCGGTAAAGAGAACAGGTCGTATTGTACAGGTACCTGTGGGCAACGAACTTATTGGTCGAGTCGTTAATCCTCTAGGCCAGGCTATAGATGGCAAAGGTGAGATCCATGCCAAAAAATTCCGACCAATTGAAAACAGAGCACCGGGAGTTATTGCACGAAAAGC
>CAYPYZ010000294.1:0-2143 GCA_964414805.1 uncultured Paludibacter sp. | reverse complement strand
ATCACCTGCCTACCGCTCTTTTGTTTTTGTCCACTATGTTGGACTGAAGCGGGAAAAAAAGAGACTCTACAGAATGAGTTTCTCCCTGCGAATTAAAATAATTCACAATTTTTTGGGCTTCGGTAAGTGTAAATTCCGTTTTACCGTGCAACTTATTAAACATTGCTTGATAAGACATTCCTGCAATCTTGGCCATGCTTTTAATTGTGAGTCCGTATTTCGCCATTTCCCCTTTAAGCATATTTCGAGTTCGCATTTTAATCCTCCTTATTGCTGTCCACTATATGTCCACTATAAGGGACACTTCAAGCATAACATTGCTTTGAAAAAAAGTCAATAGATTTATAAAAAATTTTTATTTCCCTATGTATTTTTTGTCCACTATAGTATATAATAGTGTCCAGAAAGGAGGACATGCTAAATGAATAAGAAATTAGAAGTATTTGCTAGAAATTTAAAACAATTAAGGGAGGATAGTGGGTTGTCTCTTCGAGAACTCGCTAAAAGGATTGGAATATCAAAATCTATGTTGCAAAAATATGAAACCATGCAAAGCGATCCTACTTTGGATAAAGTAAAAAGAATTGCAGATTTCTTCGGTAAAAGTGTAAATGGGCTTGTTGGTTTCAATGCAAATGATTATCACATTGAGCAAATTTCACCCGAAAGCCCTGCTACCGAACCAAGAAGGGAGGGTAAAGAATCATGAACGCTCGGGTAGTAAAAAAGAAAGGAAATTATTATATATCCATGGAGTGGTACCATAATGGTACGAGAAAGACCAAATCTATTAGTGTACGTAAAGAGCTAGGGCTGGACAGGTCCGCTGAAGCAAGGGAAGCGAAAGCATTGCGCGACAAAATTATGCATGAGCACAGACAGGGAACATACGTCTTGCCTTCGTCGACGTTATTTAAGGAATTCATAACTGAATGGATAGATAACCACCAATATAATCTTAAACCTACAACTCATGAAAGTTATAAAAGATTTATTGATAATCACATAATACCTGAACTCGGTGATTACACACTTCAAACACTTCGCCCTTCTCATCTTAAAACTTTATATAATAAGAAATTAAAAAGCGGCCGTGCTGATGGTAAGTCGGGCGGTCTCTCAACTCGAAGTGTCAGTTATATACATACTATATTGAGAGAATGTTTGGATAGCGCTCTGGAAGATGAGTTGATTCCTAGAAACATAGCAAAAGCGGTATCTCCTCCAACAGTTAATAGGCCCGATATTAAATACTGGCCGTGGGATAAGGCTAAATTATTTCTTGAGAATACATGTAACGACCGATATTATTTATTTTATTTAATAGCATTAAGTACCGGCATGAACCGAGGGGAAATTTTAGGCTTGAGATGGCAGGATGTCAACTGGAAAAAGAAAACTATATCTGTTTTGCAAACAGTTGTTAATATAACAGGCGGCCCCTTAATTCAGTCTTCAGCTAAAACCAAAAACAGAACTAGAACTCTTGATATTACTGATAAGTTGATTGCTGCTTTAAAAGAGCAACGCAAAAAACAATCTGAAGAGATTATTGCTCTGAAAAACACCAACCGCTCTGGACTTATATTTACTACTACTTCTGGTAATGTGGTTTCTCCCAGAAATATGGACCGTAGTTTTGAGCGCGCGATTATTCGTTATAATAAAACTAAAAAAAATGAAGAGGATAAATTGCTTGTTACCGGCACCCATGTATTGCGCCATACTTATGCCACTCATTTGCTGGAAGAGGGTGTTCACCCTAAGGTCGTTCAAGAACGTCTCGGCCATGCTAATATTCGTGTAACCCTTGATACCTACTCCCATGTAGTGCCTAGGCTTCAAAAAGAAGTTGCTGCTCTTACTGATGATCTCATTTAAAAAATCCCAGGAACTTCCCAGGAACTTTGGTAAAAAATAAGAAAACACGGAAGCGTTTAACTTCCGTGTTTATCATTGGTGGGGCTGCCGAGGATCGAACTCGGGACCTCTTGAATGTGAGTCACACGATACAATATCTTTATATTTACGTCTATGTCTTTCAATGCCGATTATAACAATGTTTTTAAGCTTTGCCAAAATATGTTTTTACGTATTTATACGTTAGTTTCCGAGAATTCCCCAGGAACTTCCCGGGAACTTT
>CAYPYZ010000293.1:0-2153 GCA_964414805.1 uncultured Paludibacter sp. | reverse complement strand
GTTTTTCAGAAATATATCTAAACATCAAACCTCCTTGATAGGCTAATAGATAGTCTTGTTTGACTGTAGGTTTAAAGAATACCATAGAACCGGCTGGTCCTGCCGATAAACCTATATAAGTCTCAGGCTTGAATTTGTTGTTTTGCCCCGATGCAAAAGGTAAAAATAGTACAACAAAAGCAACTATAATAAAGATTTTTCTATGCAATAGCTTTGAACTCATTCGTAATGAATTAAGACATGATTGAGATAACCACCTTTGGATGAAACTCTTTCAAATTGGATATCCGATTGTATGCCATTATACATAGGATAGGATTCTGGAAGTTGATTTTCACTACTTGTGATATGTTGAATAAAGCAACTCATTAAATCATAGCCTAATAAATCGTATCTCGGTAAATCGGAAGTAGTTGACCAATTGAATAAAGAGGCAAAATGCTTGGAGTATAAATCATATTCCAATTCAGGATATTCATTCTTAAAGACTGATATATAAAAGGATGGAGGTCTATTAATTGACGAGCTTCTCCATGCAAATGGTTCATAAACTTTCACCTTCACAAAATCTGATAAGCGATTAAGCTCCTGTAGGTAAAGGCTGCTATTGCTAATTTTAGCACTATTAAAAAAGATGATATTCTCTTTCCATGGGTCTAATGCTTCCCATAAATGCTCCATAGAATCTAAATGAAGCGTGAGGGAATTATAGGCTATATTGGCATTATTGAAATTCGATTTTAATTTATTGCTCAATTGCAGCCCTTCATCATTGGAACTGATTTGCGTGTGGTCAGCAAAAACGATATTTGTTGTAGACTCTTTATTATCAACTATTTCTGTAATCGCCGCAATTTCAAGCTCCTGTCCAGGATTAAATTGATAAATATAGGGATTGGATACTATATCTAAAATTTTAGAAGCAAAAGGAATCAAAGCCTTAACCTTATTGTTGCGGGCATAATCAGCCACTATAGGTATCTGATTGGCATAGGCTGGTCCCACGATTAAATCGACATTTGCGGGCAGACTATCCCTAAGTACTTCCATGATTTTTACATCAGATTTCTCAACATCAAAATTATATATTTCA
The DNA here is from genome assembly GCA_964414805.1 of uncultured Paludibacter sp. Lineage (GTDB taxonomy): Bacteria > Bacteroidota > Bacteroidia > Bacteroidales > Paludibacteraceae > Paludibacter. The sequence continues at coordinate 1,060 of CAYPYZ010000293.1, read as the reverse complement.
AGTTTATGACCCTGTAATTTTGCATTATTGATAGCAACCAATGCTCCTGCATAAAATTCAATAAAACGCCTATCTACATTTTCCTGTTTATTATCTAATAAATAGGGGAGTAAAAACACAATTTTAAGGTCTTGCGGACTGATGATTTCATCTGTTGCATCTTGACTTTCATTGGAATCCTTGCCCTTTAAGGCTTGTTCAATTTGTTCCTGAATTTCTGCCACTTTTTCACGCAATCGCTGAATTAATGAATCAGATTCTTCTGTAATTGTAGCGGCACTTTCTTCCACTTGTGTGGTAGCTTCACTCTTTTGTATATATTCTGGTGGAAAATTAGCTTGTTCAGCTTGTTCAGATGTTTTTGGTTGTTCGGATGGAGCGTCCACAACTGCCGTTTGAGTGGGTGTCGAGGCCTGAGTTTTTTGTTTTACAGGTATTCTTAATACATCTCCCGGATGTATTAAATAGTCTTTTACCTGAGGATTAGCTTGCAATAATTCTTGCTCACTGATATCATAAATCTTGGTGATTCTATAGATAGTTTGCTGTTTCTCAACCACATGCTCAATAAAACCTTGCGCATTGTTTGTGGCAGGTGCTGATTTAACTGCTGTTGGTTGTTGGATGGGAATATAAATCTCCATATTAGCCTTTAAACCATCTTTAATTTGTGGATTAAACTCGCGTATAACAGCCTCGGTAGTATTGAAATTTTTACCTATGCGATAAAAACCCTCTGCAGGTTTTACTTTATATACAATACACTCTACACCATTGACTTTCTTAATAGGGTAGGAGGGGGTTTGCGCAAAAACAGCACAAGATTGTAACAAGAATAACATGATAATCAAGGGTAAAGCTAGATGCTTCCTTGATTGTTTGTCGGGGTTGTTTGATTTATTCACCATATTTATTGGCATTATCTATTTTTTAGCATAGCTTCGATTGGCAAATTTACATTAAATTTCTAAGAAAACAATTGACTGTACACTTTGCTTACTAATTTTTACCTTTTGCACACTTGAATAATCAAACCGAAAAATGTACTTTTGTAGTTCTA
>CAYPYZ010000292.1:0-2160 GCA_964414805.1 uncultured Paludibacter sp. | reverse complement strand
ATGCTAAAAGGGCTGAAATCTCGAATTTTCAATACGACGCTTCTACGCGTATGCAGATGAATAACAGTTTGACGCTGAAGCCTGACGAGGTACAACATCGCATCAATCAAGGCGAACAATATGTAGTACGTATCAAGATTGAGCCGGATACGGAGGTTAAAGTGCAAGATTTAATCAGGGGGAAAGTCGTAATAAATTCCTCCGTACTGGATGATAAGGTGTTGTATAAGTCAGCTGACGGACTTCCGACCTACCATATGGCCAATGTTGTGGATGATTATCTGATGAAAATCTCTCATGTGATACGCGGTGAGGAATGGTTACCTTCGGCACCACTGCATGTGCTTTTGTACAGCTATCTTGGATGGTTGGACAATATGCCTCAATTTGCACATTTGCCTTTATTGCTTAAACCTGATGGCAATGGAAAACTTAGCAAAAGGGATGGGGATAGATTGGGTTTTCCTGTTTTTCCTTTAGATTGGAAAGATGCTAAAACCAATGAATTATCTTCAGGATATAGAGAGAAGGGTTATTTCCCTGAAGCTTTAGTCAATTTTTTAGCACTCTTGGGATGGAATCCGGGAACTGATCAAGAACTATTCTCCATGCAGGAATTGATAGCGTTATTCTCTTTAGATCGCGTAAGCAAAAGCGGAGCAAAATTCGATTATGAAAAGGCCAAATGGTTTAACCATCAGTATTTGCAACTAAAATCAATAGATGAAATTACTGCATTATTTCAGACCGAGTTAAAAGGTAAGAACATAGATGCAGATATGCAAAAAGTAAAAAAAGTGGTTGAAATGGTACGAGAAAGGGCTAATTTCGTATATGAGCTTTGGGAGCAATCTTCTTTCTTTTTTGAAGCACCTACAAGCTATGCTGAAAAGGCGGTGCAAAAACGTTGGAAAGCTGAAACGCCTACTTGGATGCAAGAATTAGCTTTGGTTTTGCAAGCTATTGATGATTTCAGTGCTGAAAACACCGAAGCCATCGTTAAGGAATGGATTGCAGCAAAGGGCTACGGCATGGGTGCCATCATGAATGCTTTCAGATTGAGCATAGTGGGCGATTCTAAAGGACCACATATGTTTGATATCATTGCATTGATAGGCAAAGAGGAGACGCTTGCCCGCTTACAAAAAGCCATTGAAACCTTGGCAGCATAAAAGGACTTGGCTTTTTTATACCTATAAAAGCTAAAACAAACTATCATGTGTAAAGCTAAAAAACGCGTATTAATTATTACATATTATTGGATACCTTCAGGTGGTGCAGGCGTTCAGCGCTGGTTGAAGTTTGTAAAATACTTGAGGGATTTCGGCTGGGAGCCTATAGTTTATGCTCCCAAAAATGCTGATTATGCCATAGTTGATCATAGCTTTGAAGAAGATATACCGCAGGATATTGAAGTGTTGAAGCATCGCATTTGGGAACCTTATGGTTTATTCCATAAGCTGTCCGGAAAGGACTCCAAAACCATGCAGGCCGGTTTTATCGATGAAAACAAAGAAAAAAACTGGAAAGACAAGCTTGCTATTTGGATTAGAGGTAATTTCTTAATTCCGGATCCGCGGGTTTTTTGGGTACGACCCTCCATTAAATTTCTATCTGAATATATTCGTAACCACCCTGTAGATGCTGTGATTTCAACAGGTCCACCGCACTCCATGCACTTAATAGCCTTGGGTGTAAAGAGGAAATTCCCGGCTATACAATGGTTGGCTGACTTCCGCGATCCTTGGACAAATATAGACTTTTATGCAGATTTACATCCCGGCTTTTTGGCAGATAAGATACATCATGCTTTGGAAGAACTAGTTGTACAAAAAGCTGATCAGGTAGTGGTGGTAACTCCCGGACATGCCAAAGAATACTCGGTTTTATGCCCAAAATCCATAGCCATGATAACCAATGGTTATGATGCAGCAGATATACAAAGCACTCAAATGCCATTAGATGACAAGTTTACCATCACCCATACAGGGTCCTTGAATGAAGCCAGAAATCCTTTGGTCTTGTGGCAAGCACTAAGCGAATTATGCCAAGAAATACCGGGTTTCTCCTCCAAACTACAAATTCAATTGATTGGTAAGGTCGATTTCTCCATTTTTGATTCAATTGAAAAGTTAGGTTTAGATGCGCAAATGGTAAAAA
>CAYPYZ010000291.1:0-2182 GCA_964414805.1 uncultured Paludibacter sp. | reverse complement strand
TAATGGCATTAGCTTATTTGGGTAAAAATTATTTGTGGGCTGCAAGTCCACTGATGAATAAAGAATCAACCGGCAATGAAGCCTATAATGAAGAATATTGCAAACTTGCAGCAGATGCCTTTGGAGAGCTTTTGGCTATAGTTGAGAGTGGTGGGACATATGGTAGAGTTAAATACGGTTTGCTTGATTTCGGAAACACAGATTTGAGTGGATTAGCCAAAATACCTTTTAATCAAAAGTATGGCAATGAGTATATGCAGAATTGGTTGACTAATGGTAGTGGAAAAATGCCGGGTTCAGTTTCTAAAGATGGATTTGAATTGACAGAAGCAATTTTTAGAGGACCTTATTGGGGTGGAACCGGATGGTCTATGCACCAGCAGTATTTAGCAGCCAACATACTTATGGGAAGAAGCTGGTCATTTTATCCAACAGCTAATTATGCGAACTATTTCGGTATGGAGAATGGATTGCCCATCAACGAATTCAAATCAAATGAAGGTTATTTATCGGACATTTCTGATGGTACCTCTGGTTATGATACATCTTTCCCGTGGAAAGATAGAGATCCGCGTTTTTACGTTACTTATGGATTTGACACGCAAAAAATGGTTGAAACTGCTTTAGCATCTGATAAAGAAGGATGGCGTTATGCGAATCTATATACTTATGATCCGGTTGATAATGCCAGTACTTATAGAAACCCTACTTCTGGAAGCACTACCGGATATTTATTGATGAAGTACAGTCCCTATGGTTTTAACCAACATGACGGTGGTTGGAACAATGATATCATTCATACGCCTTGGGTGCGTTTGGCGGATGTGTATTTGATGTATGCAGAAGCTGTAACCATGGGCTTTGGCACTAACGGATTTAATACCTCTGTGAATTTGTCGAATTATCCATCATTTAATCTGACTCCTCTTGAGGCAGTTAATAAAATACGTGCACGCTCGCACGTAGGTAATGTAGCTAATAGGTATTTGAATAACAGAGATGATTTTATGATGGAGTTAAGACGTGAACGTGCTGTTGAACTTGCATTCGAAGGACACCGATTCAATGATTTGAGGCGTTGGTTGTTGCTGACCAAAGCACCATATGCTTATAAAAAAGCAATAGAGTTCACGCGTAAAAGTAAAACCAGGTTTAATAAAAACAATCCGATTGCTAATGAAGTACTTAATTTGAAAGAAGAAATAATATTAGAGCGTAAGTACGATAATAAACACTATTGGTTCCCATTGAAGAAAGCCGATACGTACATGTATTTGGAATTTGAACAGAATCCGGGCTGGTAATGAAAGTAAACACTAAATTTTAAAATAAGGAAACAATGAAATATATTAAAATATCAATGCTTTTATTTTTAGCATTAGTTTTATTTCCTGCAGTTTTAAACTCACAAAATGTTCTGAAAGTTGAGGCTGTTGTATTGGATAGAGACAATGTTCCGATATCAAATGCAATCATCACCAACAACATAAATGATGTGCAGGGAGTAACGGATGAAATGGGAAATTTTACTTATGATGTACCTTTCGGAAGTTCTCTTTCAATTGAGGCTCCCGGATACAAAGTTAAACATATAGTTGCTAACGCAAACGTTAAGCAAATCTACTTAAATAAAAAAGAGATTGTACATGTTGCTTTGAAAACTGTTGATGTTGAAGATGTTTCGGGAGATGTATCTTATGTCAATATTCCAGAATTATTAGATAAGAATTTCCATACGTATAGTTTGGATAACTTACAATCTTATATATCCGGATATAATGGAAATGTTTGGGGAAATGCTTCATACTTAGTAATTGTTGACGGAGTACCTCGAGATGCTGCTAATGTTTTACCTTCAGAAATAGAGCAAATAACAGTCCTTAAGGGTGTTTCAGCCTTAGCTCTTTATGGTAGTAAGGCAGCCAGAGGTGCTATTGTAATTACTACAAAGAGAGGAACTTCAGCATCAAATCAAATCAAGGTAAGGGCAAATACGGGTATCAATGTTCCTAAGCTTTATCCCAATTACTTAGGATCTTCTGAATACATGAAATTGTATAATGAAGCTTTAAGTAATGATAATTTAGCACCACTTTATGATGCATCTACTCCTGAAAAGGATATTGATAATTACGCTTCTGGTCGTAATCCATATCGTTATCCGGATATTGATTACTACCCA
>CAYPYZ010000290.1:0-2190 GCA_964414805.1 uncultured Paludibacter sp. | reverse complement strand
CAAAAAAATATTTCATAATCAACCTTTAAAAAGTCCATACGAACTATCTGTTCATATTATAATCACAGCTAAAGGTAATAGCTTACCCCAAGGGAAAACACCCTATTCTTTTGGGTTAAAAAGAGCCCCTGATTCACATTGGGCAAGCCGTGCGTGTAGGATATGTTTAATCCCACCCGCCCAAAACGGATTCCTGCTGTTGACGCAAGCCCATAATCGAATCGCTGGTAAGCGCTCTCGTTGGCATTGCTTACTATAAGAGAATAACTTCTTCCGTTGCTATCGTAATATGTGCTCATAATACCAATACCCAGATATGGGCCAAGGCCTACATAGCTATCGATTCCAAGTAGATTGAAGTGAACTTTAGCTACAACAGGCACATCGAAGTAAATTAGGTTCAAATATTCTGTGCTGAAGTACTCATACTTCTCCCCCTTGAAATTTAAAAGGAGACCCGCATCAACCGACAACATTTCTGTGATTTCAAACCCCTTGTTGATTCCCATATAAAACCCCGGTTTTACACTTCCGGGAGTGTAACCCTCAATTGTTGATTTTGACGAAAAACGAGAAAGGTTAAGCCCCCCTGTTAGGCTAAACTGAGCCTGAGTTTCTAGGCAAAGGAGCGTAAGAACTCCTACAATCAATACTTTATTAAATTTATTCATAATGCTATGTTTTGACTAATTATTTTTAAAAGCTTAGGGCCCCACTACGGGTTTAGCTGAAGTAGCAAGTATCCATTTTTGCTGTTCCAAATGAAGATACACTATCATAAAAGAATCTGTTTAGCATTGAGGGCTTGACTTAGAGTCAAACCCTCAATAAGCATAAGTTAGTGTAAGAGCATTACTGCTCCTCATTACTCAGGTAGAACCTGAACTTAACATGATCCTCGGAGTAGACTAGCATATAGTGAAAGGGGATATCCCCTCCAGTCCAATCGAAAAAATCCTGCTCAATATCATAACCCTCAGCAAATAATGGCTCCTGATCCTTTCGCCATATGGCAATGTATTTGTCATCGTGTACCGTTTTAACTTTAGCAGAATCAATATACCGCGTAAAATCGCTGCTACCGCCACGAAGCATAACTATTTCAAAGATTATTGTGCTGTCGCCTGCCTCAATTGTGTAAGGGCTATATAATCTTGTTGCAAAGTTTTCATTATTAGAATAGACGAAAAGTTCAACATCGTCATCAAAGCAATTATGCACAGACCATTCCATAGTATTCTCCTTATCAAAACAGCCGCTTAAAAAAAATACGAGCACAAGGCTAGAAACCGTAATGGCTAAATGCTGAAGTAATTTGTGTATCTTTTCCATACCTAGAAATAAGTTTTTGTTTCAGTTTCTCATGAGTATTCACATCGCTGGTCATACAATCAAAGATTTGTTTGGGAGTTAAACCTGCATTCTCAACAAGTCGTTTTAGTATGTACGGCCTAAACCACTTCCATTCGGCTTCATACCAATCCCCCGGTAAATTCTGCGTTGCCAGCATCCCGCCAATGTAGTAGCCCCACATCTCGCCGATGCCACAGTAGCCTGCATTAGGGCGGGAGGCATCCCCGTAGGTAGGTTGGTCATAGTATTGAGTGCTTGACTTAAAGTCAAACCCTCAATTTATCCCATTTACCTTTTCTCCTGCAACTTCAACGTAAAACGATACTCTGCATGGCTACCACCGTGTTGAATTTTATTCCTGCCTCCCCAATTATTATAAGCAAAAAAATCGGGTAGAGATTCAAATCCCTCTGCATATTCAAAATCATCCATACTGCGCCATATTGCCACAAATGACTCATATCCTTCAATTTTCAGCTTTGCTGAGTCGATACGCTCAATAAAGTATTTTTCTCCAAAACCACTTCTATCATTTGTTTTTAAGGAAACGAACTTCACATAATCTTCTTTAGGGATGATGTAAGATTCATTCACCTCGCCCTCAAAAGGGTCATTACTCATATAGAGAAACAACTCAATTTCTTTATCCAACTTGTTAAGAAGAGAATACTCCGCAATCACCTCACGTTCACAAGAGGTAATGAAAATTTGCAGAACTACGAGCAATTTAAAACCCAAATTCTGCAAATACCTCTGTAATTTCCTGTTGGCGCCCATATCTTTGAATTAAACGGTTTCTTAATAGTGTATGATTTGTTATATCGCTGGTTAGGCAGT
>CAYPYZ010000289.1:0-2199 GCA_964414805.1 uncultured Paludibacter sp. | reverse complement strand
TATCAACTGATTTCATAAATCCAATGGAAGCAGGGTTAATATACTGCATATAGTGACTAAACAAGCCTCCGGCTAATCCTGCAAAAAAAGCTCCGACTGCAAAAGCTGTAACTTTGTAGTAAGTAGAGTTGATTCCCAAGGATTCACTGGCTATTTCATCTTCTCTAATTGCAATACACGCTCTACCATGCGTGCTTTCAATAAAGTTTTTGATTATTACTATGGTTGCGATCATCAAAACGTAAGCTATGCCAAAGGTGGTTTTTCTGCTAATTCCGGAAAAACCACGTGCTCCTCCAATGGTTGGAATATTTAGAATTACAACTCTGATTATTTCGCTAAAACCTAATGTGGCAATGGCCAAATAATCTCCCCGCAGTCTCAATGCCGGCAGTCCAATACAGATACCGATAAAAGCAGCAAAAGCACCACCTAAAAGCAATGCCAAAGCAAATGGAATCTGATTATATACAGTCAAATATGCCGATAGATAAGCACCGATTCCAAAAAAGCCGGCATGACCGATGGAAAACAAACCGGTAAAACCATTAATTAGGTTAAGACTAACGGCTAACATAATATTAATGCAAATTAGACCTAGAATCTGCAGATCGTAAGGGAGCAGTATATTTTTACTGACCATCAGCTGTACTCTTTGCGTTCTATTTATTACTGGCACAATAGACACCTACACTTTCTCGACGCTGTGTTTTCCAAGTAATCCACTGGGTTTGATCAGTAATATCACGATCAGAACAGCAAACGCAACTGCGTCTCTATAAGTTGAAGAGCCAAAAGCTACAACTAAATTCTCTGCTATTCCCATTAAAAATCCTCCTAAAACAGCACCGGGTATTGAGCCAATACCGCCTAAAACTGCAGCGACAAATGCTTTAAGTCCAGGTTGAATACCCATGTAAGGGTCTATCCGATTATAGAGTATACCTACTAAAATACCTGCGGCTGCAGCAAGAGCTGAGCCAAGTGCAAAAGTAAAGGATATAACCTTATCAATGTCAATTCCCATTAATCTGGCAGCTTCACTATCCATGGACACTGCCCGCATGGCCTTCCCCAATTTAGTATAATTCACAATAAGATGTAAAATAATCATTAAAAAAATTGCAGTGCCAAAGATAATTAGTTGGCGATTAGTCATAAAAATTGAACCAAGTCTAATTGGCTTGAAAGGTATAACATGAGAAGGGAAAGGTTTAAAATCAGAACCAAAACTGATTTGAGCAACACTCTGCAGTAATAAAGAAGCACCAATAGCAGTAATCAAAGGTGCTATTCGCTGCGACTGACGTAATGGACGATATGCAATTCGTTCAAGTGAAATACCAACTAATATAGCTAAAAGCATAGACACTATCAGCGACGGTATTAGTGGTAGTTTAAATATGGAGATAGCATAAAAGCCAAAATATGCTCCTAGCATATAAACCTCACCGTGAGCAAAGTTAATCAATTTAATAATTCCATAGACCATTGTATACCCTAAGGCGATTAGAGCATAGGTGCTGCCTAATGCAATACCGTTAATTAATTGTGCCACTAGTATCTGCCATTCCATAAGCTCACCTCCAGAAAGTATGATTATTAATACATAATGTTGGGTTGTACAAATAGTACAACCCAACTGTTTTGATTATTGTAATTACGGGTATACCCGATCGACTACTATTGGTAAACCATCTTTTATCTGTAGGATAACTAAAGGTTTATGAGGAGTCCCTTCAGGGTCCATATCAATGGTAGCTGTTGCTGCCACAACATTTTTAACTGTGCCTAAAGCATTTTTCACTGCTTCAGCTTCGGTAGAGCCGGCTTTTTCCAGTGCTGCTTTGATAATTAAAACAGCATCATAACCTAAAGCTGCAAGTGCATCGGGATCAACGTTGAATCGTTGGCGGTATTTCGTGGTAAACGTAACAGTTGCTTCGCGAGTATCCAGCGGTGAATAGTGGTTAACAAAATACCCACCCTCATCATTACCACCAGAAAGGGCTGATAAATCAGGTGAATCCCAACCATCCACACCAAGCATAACCGCATCAATACCGAACTGACTGGCTTGAAGTAGAATGGGTCCGACTGCTGCATGATAATCGGGAATAAAGATTGCGTCAGGGTTTTTCATCGCAATTGAAGTCAGTTGTGCACTAAAGTCGCTGTCCCCAGTAGCGTAAGATTGAG
>CAYPYZ010000288.1:0-2206 GCA_964414805.1 uncultured Paludibacter sp. | reverse complement strand
GATTGATTCAATTAACGATCATTATGATTCTCTCAAGAAACCACAACCATATAAGGAAATAAAGGTAGATGGGAAGAAGGGGAAAAGGGAAAAGATTTACTTCCAAGAAGGCACTGAAGAATACGAGGTTTGGAAGCGGGAAAACGATGCTATAGATAGTGCACGAATGGCTCATTTAGCTGTTGAGTTCTTGTCCGAGGAAATCAGGCCGGATGGCGATACAATTGAAGATAAGATTTTGGAACTAAAGAATGTGCTGTTGGCAGGTCACTTCTTCAAAATCGTAGAGGCCGGTTATAAGATAAGTGGTTATGATATTGATAGCAAAGTAGAAGAAGCAAAAAACTCCTAGTAGTGATGGACGGTGACAAACCTCCGTCACTACACCAAGGCGAAGTCACTAGACTGTTTATTGAACTTCAGGCTTGTGAGAAGTTTGGGATCAATCCTTTGACTTATTTAACTTCTATTGAATGGATTGAGCATCCGGAAATAAAGGCTCTTATATTGGCTTATCATCAGCTTATAGCTGCCGAGGAGAGTAGAATACATAAAGAAATAAAAGACAAGTCTTCAAGTTCTGAAGATCAATTAGATACTATATCGAAGAAAAGGAGGAGGGAGTAACCCTCCTCTTTCTCTTGTGGGTGGTGATATTTATGTTTAGCACTATAAGGAAACAAATAGCTAGAGATTTTAAACGGATGTTGAAGAGTGATTTAGCTCAAACAATATCCATTATATTCGAAACTCCAGTTGGTGATAAAGGCTTGAGTGTATGGGGTGAGCACAAAACCTTTGAAAAGAGTTATGAAAATATAGGTTGTATAGTGGATGTTGTTGATAATTTAAACATTGAAAGATACCGATGGGCCAATGTAAAAATAGGCACGGTTATATTCTATATATCGAACGATGTTGATTTGGATGATAAACTAAATATTACTGTTGAATGGAATGGGAAGAGATACAGAGTTGAAACGCCCATAAATCACCAACCGTTGGGAGATGCGTTTATGGCAAAAATGCTTGTACAAAGGTCAACATAGTATGTTTAGATTCAATATTGAGAGTCTTCACCATCAAATTGAGGAAAAGAAACGTCAAATACTAGCTGGCGTTACCGAGGGATTGGGAAACGCATCTTCTGATATGGAAAACTTGATGAAAGTTCATATGGATAGATCGGTGTATGGTGTTTATGATCCTATAGAATACAAACGACATAGAGATGAAGGAGGACTTAGGGGCGCAGTCAGCTCTGAAGTAAAGCAAGCTAGTTTGTTCATATATATAGATCCTGATAAGCTGATTGATAATACAGGGACAACAGAACACGGGAGAATGACTAGACATCAAAATTACCCTTATTCGTTTAGAGTGTTTTGGGGTCATCAAGTCTATTCGTATGATTTCCCGCCTGAGAGCGGGTTTGCTGCTTTTCTGTCTCCGAGAGATTGGATTACACCTATGAAGAATGAGTTAATGAGAAACACTGCCGAATTAGGGATTTTGAAGAGACATTTGATATCTGCTATTCAGAAAAAGGTTGGTGGTGGTTAATGCCGATAACTACAGAGTTTAAAAGTGAAGAATTTTTCACTACTTCGGTAGTAATTTTGACTGAATTCATAAGTGATTATATACAAGATTTGGATATAACTCTCAAGAAACCTGTATTAGATGAAAATTCAGTATTAGATAAACCTATATTGTATATCGATCATATAGGTGGTGGGCAAAAGGAAGTCGGCGGTGGTAGAAGTATTGGTGGTGGGAAAAAAGGTCAATGGCAGGATATAGATTTATTCCTGTATTGGATTGTTACTGATGATGTTGCCAAATGCAAAGGCGGTATATATCTAGTAGAAAACCATGCGGAAACGCTAAAGCTGTCTCTACTAAAATACGAAAACCTACTAAAACAAGCCGGATTATTCAAGGTAAGGCTTGGACAATTGAGAGCGTTTCCCAAGGAAACTACTCAATTTTATGGTGGACGACAGGTATTGACATACAGAGTATTGGTGAGCTGGTAAGTAGCGGAGCGTAAAGAGTCTCCGATTAACAAAAGATCGGAGGTGGTAATATGGGGGAAGCATTGTCTAGTGACGCTTTGAAGTTGGGCATGGCGTTGGATTTTGACAAATCGTCATTAAAACAGCTTAATGCTATTGAAGAGCGTGTAAAAAATATACAGCAGGCG
>CAYPYZ010000287.1:0-2206 GCA_964414805.1 uncultured Paludibacter sp. | reverse complement strand
CATAGTTTTTTAGTTTTTATAATGGGTATACTTTAGAGTAATAAGATTTTTTAAAAAGGGCAATTGAATATGATTGATTTATTGTACAAATATATTTAAGTTATTTGAATTGTACAAAATTCTCAATGAACAGCAGTGTAATCTGCATTTCTTTTCATTTAGCACAACGTAGTATGAATTATCCTTTAAAATAAATCAATATGAAAAGTCCAGTTACAGGTAAAGAAATGCAATTGACCAAAGAGCGGAGATTATTAGATTTCAGAAAGGAAAAATTTGAAATTATTTTTCATTATTATTATTGCGAAGATAGTGAAGAAAAATTTACAACTACTGCATTAGATGAGGTGAGCATGAACCAAGTATATAATAAATACCGAGATAAATTTAAAATTCCATTTCCTGATGAGATTGTTAGGATTCGTAAAAAATACAGTTTACCAGCTAATAAAATGGCAGAGATTTTAGGTTTTGGAATCAATACTTATCGTAATTACGAAGCTGGAGAAATGCCAAGTGTAGCCAACGCTAAACTAATTCAAATGGCGGATGATCCAAAGAAATTTATAGATATGGTGAAATTTTGCGGAACATTGCATGAAAATCTTAAAGTTAAGTATATTCAAAAAGCACAGTTATTAGTAGAAGAACAGAAAAGAAGTATTTTTAAATTAAATTTCAAAGAATATCTATTAGGTAGTCATTTGGCTGATATTTATTCGGGTTACCGCAATCCAAATTTTGAAAAATTCACCGAAATGGTTGTGTTTTTTGCTGAAAAACTATCCCCATTCAAAACTAAAATGAATAAATTACTGTTTTATGCTGATTTTTTAATGTTCAAGCAGCGTTGTTTTTCTATTAGCGGCATGCGCTACAAAGCTATTAATATGGGGCCGGTACCTAATAATTTTCAAAGTATTTTTGAATACTTAGCAAACAAGGATGAAATTGATATCGAGATGACCGAGTTCCCAAAAGGCTTTATAGGTGAACAATTCAAGGCAAAAAAAAATAGAAACTTTAATGCAGCATTGTTTACAAATGATGAATTAATAATTTTAGAAAAAGTAGCGAATACATTTGAAAAAACAAGTACGCATGAAATGATTGTACTAAGCCATTTGGAAGAGGCATGGAGGAAAAATGAACAGCACAAAAATATAATTAGCTATGAATATGCCTTTGAATTAAATCAAATTTCTCTATAATAGGGATCCAACTATTTTCCCCCCACAATAACACACAACCCGACTCAGGATGCTTACCCCCATTAGAGGAAGCTTAAGATGCCTGAAGAAATTTAAATTAGCCCTGCGCAGCATTAAATAAGCTTATAATAGTTTCAAAGCTCCTGATTTTTTTATAATTTTGTGGGCTGTCGTTCGTTCTTATATAACGCAACATTTTGTATATGATAAAAGCAATTGGAACTATTTCACAAATCATTGGGCCGGTAGTAGATGTACGCTATGAACTCGATTTGAGCAAACAAGAGGAACTACCTGCTATACATGATGCCTTAGTAATTACTCGTAATAACGGTCAGACTTTATTCATTGAAGTGCAGCACCATATTGGTGAAAACACAGTACGTGCGGTTGCCATGGATTCAACAGACGGCCTGCAAAGAGGTATGCCCGTACATACTTATGGAGGCACTATCAGCGTGCCCGTGGGGGAACAGGTGAAAGGCAGATTGATAAATATCATCGGCGATCCCATCGATGGCATGCAAAATCTTAGTCGTGATGGTGCCTATTCCATCCATAGGGAAGCGCCTGAATTTAAGGATTTATCTACGGTGACTGAGGTGTTCTTTACAGGAATTAAGGTTATAGACCTCTTAGGACCTTATGCAAAAGGTGGAAAAATTGGATTGTTTGGTGGCGCCGGAGTAGGGAAGACCGTTCTGATTCAGGAGTTGATCAACAATGTGGCTAAGGCTCATAGTGGCTATTCTATCTTTGCTGGGGTAGGCGAACGTACCCGCGAAGGCAATGATTTGCTTAGGGAAATGATACAATCCGGCGTGATTCGCTATGGTGAGGAGTTTAAGAAAAGCATGGAAGCAGGGCATTGGGATTTGTCGAAAGTAGATTATGAAGAATTAAAAAAATCGCAGGCTACTTTAGTGTTTGGACAAATGAACGAACCTCCCGGAGCCAGGGCCTCTGCGGCTTTGTCGGGATTGACAGTTGCTGAA
>CAYPYZ010000286.1:0-2224 GCA_964414805.1 uncultured Paludibacter sp. | reverse complement strand
TCTATTTCCGAAAGTCTTGCCAATTGGTACAGCTTACCTATATCGATTTTTCCGGCAGGTATATAACCGGTCAATATGCTATGAGCCAGCCACTGAGCAGTGCGCATAATCGGCAAATCATTCATTTCGGCTAACTTCAATTCCAACTCTTCCTTGCTAAAAGTGCTACCGGCATAGTCATTTTCATTGATATCCACATCAGTTAAAGCAGTGTGTAGCCTTTTTTCTAAATAGATATTAGGTGATAAATGGCTACTATCTGCTAATAGTTGATAAGCCATTTCAAAGGAAAGAGTAGTCATTTCGGGCAACCAAACACCTTCATCCTGCCAAGTATATTGCCCGCTTACTACCATTTTTTTCAAGAAATTCAAATTGGCTTGAGCCGGCAATTGTAAGTTGATTTTAGTCAATGCCAACTGCGCTGCATCTATCCACATCTCCCCATTAAAGGCTAAACTCTTTGGGTTCTTCGACTTAAAACGCAGGTAGTAGGTCTTGCCAGCATCTGTTTGAATGCTGTCTATCAAATAATAGCGATAGTAATTTTGTCCATTATTGGCCAACGGACTGATAAAATGTTTACCAAAAATAACCACAGTATTGTGATAGAAATTCAAATCGCTATGCAGACTGCCGGTCAGTTGCTCAAAAACCACATCCATATTTTCCGGCGATGCCTTGGCTTCTTTATGTAATGATAGCGCCGGTGCATTACCTACTTTCGACCAAGTTTCTTTACTGAGATATAAAGGAAAAATCTTTTCAGCAAGAGTGCTTTCATCCTCTTGTGGCAGGCCATCTAACTTGCTATCAAAATAGGCTATGCTTTTATGCTTGTCTTTGTCCCCCGACAAAAGCACCACTTGCTGGTCGGTGATGTGGAATTGCAAAGGCTGATTAAAAGCATCATTTTGTAGTTTGGCTTTTTTCACCCTATTCATTAAATCCAAAGCCGGATTCTTCCCGGGCATGATAAATATCTCTTTCAAAAAATTGATGTCTTCGCGCATCTCCACACGGATATCTGCTATGGTACCGGGCTTTATATTGAATTCTTGAGTCTTATATCCCATACTTGAAAACACCACTTTTTGCGCATCGCTTTCCGCTTTAAGCAGATAAAAACCATCTTCATCCGTAGTAGTGCCAAAATCCGTATCCTTTAAATAGATATTCACGCCCTCTAAGGGTGTTTTGGTAGCTTTGTCGAACACATAACCCACCACCATAACATCGACTGCCATAAGCGCTTGGGCGCTCCACAGCAAGCCTATAAAGAGGTATATATGTAACTTAAACTTCATTTTTTAAGCATGGGATGGCATTCCAACAATGTTTTTTTCAAGAATTGTATATCCACATGGGTATATAGTTCGGTGGTGGTGATGGATTCATGTCCGAGCAACTGCTGAATAGCGCGCAAATTAGCACCATTTTCCAAGAGATGGGTAGCGAAGGAATGTCTGAAAGTATGCGGACTTACCTTCTTTTTGATACCTGCTATTTCAGCAAGATTTTTCACTATGGTAAAAATCATCACCCTTGTAAGCTGTGCTCCACGCCTGTTAAGGAATAGAAAATCTTCATGTCCTTTTTGTATGCTCAGCAAATTCCTATCAAAATACCACAGTTTTAATTGTGCTATAGATTCAGCCGAAAGCGGAACCAAGCGTTGTTTGCTGCCTTTGCCTTCCACCAACATAAATCCTTCCTCCATACGCAGATTGGAAATACGCAAGTTAATCAGTTCCGATACCCGCAATCCGGAGCCATACAATACTTCAATGATAGCTTTATTCCTTTGTCCTTCCGGCTTAGACAAATCAATGGCAGCAATGATTTGGTTGATTTCTTCTATGCTGAGAACTTCGGGCAGGCGCAGACCAATCTTCGGACTTTCCAACAAATTAGTGGGGTCGTCCGTCCTTTTATTTTTATAAATAAGAAAATGGTAAAACGACTTGATGCCTGAAATAATGCGGGCTTGCGTACGCGGATGTATGCCCATATAAGCTATTTCAATGATGAAATCTTTCAAGTGTTCATGTTGTGCTTCTTCAATAGGTATATGTACTTCTTCCAAAAAATCGGAAAGTTTCGATAAGTCGCGTTTATAGGCATCGACAGAGTTCTCAGACAAGCCTTTCTCAAATTTCAGATAATATAGATATTCCTCAAATATGGTCAGCATGGCATGGGTTTTTAGCATTGAAAAAACGGT
>CAYPYZ010000285.1:0-2250 GCA_964414805.1 uncultured Paludibacter sp. | reverse complement strand
GTGGAATTTATTTAAACACTATTTCATTGATAACATGGTGACCTACATGATTGTTTAAGGATTCCATGATTTTATCACGGGAAATAAATAAATCATGTCTCAGTACAGAAGAACTCAATGTTACATACAATTTTTTATTATGAACTCTCATTTCTTGCGTATAATCTAAAATGGTTTTACCGAGAATTTGTGGCCACGCATCTATAATTTTTTTTTCATAAAGCGGCTTCTCCAAGCGATTTTGCTTAAGAAATACTTGTACTACATCCCGTATAGATTCTGTCTTTTTTCGCCGCATTGTAATTTTACATTTTTAGTGTTTTTGTGACCTTACCTTACCGCAATTTAATAATTTGCCCCACATAAGCCCCCTGCGTAAAAGGTAAATCATTCATTTTGTACAAATTGAGCAGTTGAATACCGTAGGTTTGCGAAATGCCATACAAGGTTTCTCCGGCTTTTACAATATGGATTTGATTGGCACGAGAGGCGCGTTTCTTCTTTTTGGCAAGATATACTATATCTCCGTACTTTAATTCCGCTTGCTCATCCACTTCATTATACTTGCGTAATTTCTTTTCAGCAACGCCCAATTCCTCAGCTAAAGATGCAAAACTGTCATGACCCGTTGCCACTACCATCTTAATATAATTAGATTTATATATACTTCTCTGAAATATCATTTTAGTATCAGCAGAGGGTGTTTCCTGTGATTGTTCTCCTGTTTCCAAGACTATTTCATTACTTGAAACTGAAGTAACACTTGATTTTTTAGTTCCTACATCATACTGGTGCAGATTGTATAATTCAATCAGATTGATAAGTTTCTGTGCATATGCAGGGTCGGTAGCATATCCTGCGGCCTTTAATCCGTGCGCCCAAGCTGCATAATCCGTAGGGTCTAATTGAAAAAGAGCTGCATACCTTGAGCGACCCGTTAGAAATAAAGAATGATCTTCATAAGATTCTTTAGCATGCTTGTATTTACGGAAACATTCATTTTTTGCATCATCGTCCTTATAGATTTTTTTGCCTGTCCAATCATGGCATTTAATCCCAAAATGATTGTTCCCTTCAACGGCTAACAGACTTCTGCCCGCACCGGATTCCAATAATCCTTGTGCTAAAGTAATACTGGCCGGGATACCGTGAGTTTTTTGTTGTTGGACAGCAATTGTATGGTATTGCTCTATATATGCTAAATAGGAGGAGTTTAAGGATTGTCCTCTAACGAATACATAGATAAGGATAAAAGAAATAGAGATAAGAATACGTTTCACCTATATTGAAATTAAAATTTGAGGCAAAGTTAAGCTTTTTCAGTATAAAGCTTAGGGCAATTCGTAAAAATATCTTTCTTTAGGGTATGCAAAAGGTAAAATTCTATCTAAACATATTCCTAAATTTAGAAAAGAATTCTTTTATTGCTGATGCATTAGGTTGTACATTATTGGATTTGGAAAGTTTTTCCATCAAAGCTTTTTCTTCGCTATTTAATTTTTCAGGAATATAAACACCAATATTAATAAGTAAATCACCGGTACCATAACGATTGACGCTTGGTAAGCCCTTACCGCGAAGGCGTAATACTTTACCCGGTTGTGTGCCGGCTGCTATATTGACTTTTACTTTGCCATCTATGGTAGGCACTTCAACAGAGCCACCTAAGGCTGCTGTAGGTACAGTGATTAATAAATTATATATCAAATCATTTTCGTCACGTATCAGTTCAGGATGTTTTTCTTCTTCTATCAATATCAATAAATCGCCATTAACACCACCCCTTCGAGCCGCATTCCCTTTGCCACTCATCGACAATTGCATACCTTCCATTACACCTGCGGGAATGCTGATGTTAATGACTTCTTCAGCTCTCAATATACCTTCACCATTGCAATAGGTACATTTGTCTTGTATGGTTGTGCCTTCGCCCTCACAAGTCGGACAAGTCGATTGGGTCTGCATTTGACCTAAAATTGTGTTTTGCACACGAGTAACCCTGCCGCTTCCTTGACAAGTAGAACAAGTTACTGGTTTAGAACCATGTGCTGCTCCAGTTGCATTACAATGTTGACAAGGTACATATTTTTTGACCTTGATTTTCTTTTCTGCACCTTTGGCAATCTCCTCTAAGCTAAGTTTTACCCTTACCCTTAAGTCAGTGCCTTTACGAACGCGGTTACCTCTGCCAGAGCTGCCAAAACCGAAATCACCAAAGCCACTAAATCCACTAAAACTACCAAAATGCCC
>CAYPYZ010000284.1:0-2270 GCA_964414805.1 uncultured Paludibacter sp. | reverse complement strand
TGAATTAAATACTATAAATGTAGTAGTAAATAAATAAATGTAGTATATTTGTGTAAAAATTTGATATATGAAAGAGATTACAAAAGCACAAGAAGAGGTTTTAAAAGCGCTTTGGAAAATTAAAGAGGGAGCGGTGAGTGATGTGCTTGATGCGTTAGTAGATTCTAAACCTGCCTATAATACTGTAGCCACCGTGATTAAGGTTCTCGAGAAGAAGGATTATGTTTCGCATAAAACATACGGGAAGACTAATGTTTATTATCCTTTGGTGAGTGATACAGAGTATGCAAAACATCAACTAAAAGACACCGTCAAGGGGTTTTTTAACGGTTCATTAAACCAGATGGTATCCTTTTTTGTGAAAAATAAAGATTTGTCAATAAATGAGTTAGAGGAGTTAAAGAGTATGATTGAGCAGGAAATCAGTAAATCTAAATAAAATGGAATTTTTTCTTCGATATATCCTTATTTCAACTTTTTGTTTGAGCATTTTATATGCAGGATATTTAGTTTTTCAAAAAAATGAAACACGATTTCATCAGCTTCGGTATTATTTGCTTATTTCCATCGTATTGTCGCTATTGATGCCTTTAACTCGTATTCAGATAGATTTGAATATATTCCCAGAGAAATTCGAATCCGATGAAATAGTACAAGAAGTTGTAATTGTTGAAACTATTGCTGATGTAGCCACAATAAGCCCGTTAGATTTAAAGGAAGAAAATGCGCAAAATTGGAACTTGGCAAATTCCCTTATTGCCATATATTTAACAATATCTATATTGTTGAGCGTAAGATTATTGCTTTATCTAACTAAAATAATCTATCTATATAGTATTTCAAAAAAAGTTAGAACGGAAAAAATTGTTTTACTGAGTAAAACTAATGGGAGTTCGTTTACTTTTCTTAATTGGATATTTATTCCTAGCAACTACTATGGAAACATTGAAACCGCAGATATAATATCGCATGAACGAATTCACGCATCACAGTATCATTCAATTGACTTAATTCTGGTTGAGCTCTTATCGGCCGTAATGTGGTTTAACCCGTTGGTATGGATGATGAAAAAGTCTGTACAGCTGGTGCATGAATACCTTGCAGATGAAGGAGTACTCAGTACCGGCACCGACAAGCTAAGGTACCAAGCACTCCTAGTTAATCAAGTAGCAGAAGAGAGACTCATCTGCCTTTCTTCTAGTTTTAACCACTCACTAATAAAGAAAAGAATGATTATGATGACTAAAAGTAAATTTAAACAGGGTTCAAAGTTAAAAATATACGCCTTGATACCCATTGCGACCATACTTTTTATAGGGGTTGCTTGTGTAAACGGTCAAGGCGTAAACAAGAACTCAAAGGCATTTACAGTTGTTGTTGATGCCGGGCATGGCGGAATTGATTTTGGTGCAACGCTTAATGACGAAATTGCTGAAAAGGATTTTACGCTTTCAATTGCAAAAATGTTGAGCGAAAAAGCATCATCGAATTCGAAGCTTAATTTGATTTTAACTCGCGATAAGGATGAGTTTCTGGAATTGAATAAACGTAATGCCTTGGATGCAGATTTGTTTATATCTATTCACAGCAATTTTTCCAAAAATCCTGAAATTTCTGGTATAGAGTGTTTTATTGCTAAAGATTCTGAGAATAGAATGGAAAGCGAAAATATTGGAAAACTGCTAGTTGCTGAGCTAAGCCAGCTAGGGGGAATGGAAACTTCACTAAAAGAGGCTAACTTTTTAGTTCTCAAAGAGAGTAAAAGTCCTGCCTTATTGCTAAATATTGGTTATATCTCAAACTCCAATGATTTGGCATTTATTTCTAATAAACGAAATCAAGAATTGATTTGTGATAAAATATTGAATGTGATTAATCAGCTAAACTAAAAGTTAATTTGTAATTGAGGTTGTGGTTAATGTGGGTTTAAGTTGTTTGCAAGGTGTTTAATAGCCCGCCGTATATAATTTTTGGGTATTAATATTCTATATCTTCCGCATTAGCCACAACCTAGCTGTTTTTGTTTACAATCCTTTCGCAATCTCAACAATATTGTTTGCTCTACCCATGGTGTACAGATGAATTAGCGGTGCTCCGTTTGCCAGCAATTCTTTAGCTTGCGCTGTGCACCATTCAACCCCCAGCTGCCACACATCGGAATTGGTATCGCAGCTGCTCATGGCTTTCGATAGTTCAGTGGGTATAGTAACCCCAAACATCTTAGGTAAAATATTTTTATGTTGCTTTATGGCAACAGGTTTTAGCCCCGG
>CAYPYZ010000283.1:0-2293 GCA_964414805.1 uncultured Paludibacter sp. | reverse complement strand
GCCCCATGCTGGAATAAAAATGCCTACCATACTTATTGGCTACGCTTTGCCACCAAGGTGCTAATTTAGTATAATCCTGACCAGCAGCACCACCACCTGCAACAGTAGCCCAATACAATTGTGGAGAAATATAGTCGATTGTGCCTTGACTCAACCACGCCAAACCATCGCAATAAATACCGTTGTAATTGTCAGCTCCCGTAATACCCGCAGGCAAAGTCACTCCATATTGATTAGCATCAGCTTGTTTGGTTCCCCAAATACCTCTTGGGGAAATTCCAAAACGAATACCCGGATTATGTGCTTGAATCACATTATAAACACTTTGAACGGTTTTATTGACATTGTCCCTACGCCAATCTTTCAAGCTAAGTCCTTGTGGATTATAAGCATTATAAGAGGCATTGTCTTGATTGCCAGTATTGATGGCTTCCTCATAGAAATAGTCATCCCACACCACTCCATCAATTTCCGGATATTTCACTATCACCTCTTCCGTAACATCAGTTATATGCTGACGCACAGCAGGATTTCCCGGATCTAAAATACGAGTATTACTACCTAAATCCAATACCCAATTAGGATGATCCCTATTGATATAGTCAGTAGCAGGCCACTGCAAACTACCCGAAGTGTAACGATACGGATTCATCCACGCATGTATTTCTATACCACGCTTATGTGCTTCCTCAATAGCAAATGCAAAAGGATCGTAACCAGGATCTTTACCGCGTGTATTCGTAAGGTAATGCGACCAAGGCACTATATCAGATGGATAAAATGCATCAGCCATAACACGCATGTGATAGAAAATTACATTCATATTAGCTGCTACTAAAGCATCTAATACAGCTATAACTTCATTTTTTTGTGCATTAATCTGAGATTGATTGCCGGTAGTTGTTACCTTATTATTAGGGAAATCAACCCCAACTGCAGCATACCATACTGCACGAAATTCACGCTGTGGCTCAGCGGCATTTACAGATAAAACGAAAAAGAAAAACACTACTGAAAGAATGTACTTGTTCATGGGTGAATATTTAATTTTATGGTGTCAAATTCTAAACTACAAAGCAAATACTTTTTAGGTTTGAAATTCTTAATTTATATATAATATAAGCTAATGAAACTTAATATTTTTGATTTCTATTGGTTTTAAATCTTTTTCATAAGAAAACGAAAGAGATTTCATTTAAAACATGAAAGCAAAAAGTGCCCTTTGACTACAAAAAGTTCTTATTACTTTAATGAATGATTACTTTATTAGAGGTGACTTCACCATCTTTATACCTCAATCGAACTACATAAACCCCAAATAGGTCATTTAGATCTACAACTTTCGTTTCATAAGTTGAAACAACTTGCTGCCCCATTAATGTGTAAAGTTCAATCTGACACACATCCTCATCATTGATATACAGCTTATTATCACGCAAGTAAAAATTATAAGATTTTCTGTTGTCTAAGGTGGTTTCCTTACCTACCAACAAAAAATGATCGGGCGGATATCCATGAGCAAAATATGCCATACCTTGTGATGAACTCAAGACCCAAGCTTCTACATAATCTTCTCCAGCACTGGCAATAGCATTACCGGTATAGTTTGTATTGAGTGTCGTTCCTAAACCTACATCCGGGAAACTGCCCTTTAAATCAATCGATTGCCAATTGCCTCCATCAGCGAAAATTAAATCCATCATACCGTCGGAACTATTGGCTACGCCATAAAAACTATTCATCACAGCATATTGCTTAGTATCATACATAAAAGGCGAAAATCCATTGCCTCTATTATTAGTCTGTCCAATATGATATTGATACTTACCACTAGTGTTTAATCGTGTCAAGTACGCCGTACTGCCATCTATCCAATAGCCGGTAGCATCGGGATCTACCCTCACGGAAGCACCACATGGATAGTAGCCATTGGAAGCATTAGTAACAGTTATCACAGCAGGTGTTGTACCCACAGTGCCATTGGTAATGGTATAAGTTATAATTTTGGTGGACGAACCATCATCCCTCGCAAACACCATTTTCCCACTATTCCAATTGCCTGTAAAGCCCATATAATCACCTATCCTATCGACTCCACCTTTATTGGTCGTATTCAACAATAATCGTGGTTCTGAAACATCATCATCCCATACATAAACCTTTAAAGGACCAGTAGTTGCTATATTGGATGCCACAACTTTGCCGTCAAAAACAGCCACATCAGCAAGGGTAACTGCACCTTCCGAAATGCCTTTACTACTCAAATCATACATCCAGTCCCCGGTTTGAGCCC
>CAYPYZ010000282.1:0-2294 GCA_964414805.1 uncultured Paludibacter sp. | reverse complement strand
TTCAACGGTCAAGTTTTCGATGCCTACACCTTTGCAGCAGATTTAATTCGCAAAGCGGATACGTCCTTAATTTTGATTGATAATTATATTGATGATACGGTTTTCAGTCTATTGAACAAGCGCAAAAAAGGAGTGAGTTGTCGGTGTTACACCAAAAACATCAACAAAACTTTACAATTAGATTTGCACAAGCACAATCAACAATATGAATCAATCGAAATCTTTGAATTTAGAAATTCGCATGATAGATTTTTAATCATTGATGAAAAAGAATTATATCATATAGGTGCTTCCTTGAAGGATTTAGGGAAAAAGTGGTTTGCATTTTCAAAAATGGAGTGGGGTGTGGAGAATTTATTGCGGGAATTGCGGGTATAAAAGAATACTGCCGCCTTTAAACAGATATAATTTCATTTGGGGTCGCTACAGATTAATGAATTATTCACGGATCTCCTTAAAAACATCTCGCAACATAAACACCTTTAATAAGGCCGATTTCGCCCTGAAAGGGCAGTATATCACAGCTCAAGGCATCGCCTTGAGGCAATGATCATACACAAACAATTTCGCCCTGAAGGGGCAGCATATTATCATTGAGTCACACCTCGTACATCCTTACATATGTATGTCGTTAATTGTAATGGTGGTAGGAGAGACATGACTTCAATATCGTTCGGAGGACGCAATGTGATTATTTGTAAGATTATCTTATGGCCAATGCAAAAAAGAAAGATTTCACCATAGAATAGTATTATCAGGCATTTTTTTGTAATTTTGATTTTTAAAATCAATAAAATTATTACTACTATGTTAACAGATCAGGAAATTGCAAGAAATACTACTTTATTGCCTATAGCTGATATAGCTGAACAGCTTGGTATTCAGGAAGATGAATTTGAATCTTATGGCAAAGATACAGCTAAGATCAAACTCAATATTTTAGACCGCCTACACGATAAACCCGATGGTAAATTGATTTTGGTGACTGCTATGAGTCCGACTAATTTTGGAGAAGGTAAAACGCTGACTTCTATTGGATTAGGACAAGCACTCAATAAAATTGGTAAGAAAGCCATTGTGGCTATACGCGAGCCTTCATTAGGACCGGTTTTCGGCATGAAAGGCGGTGCTGCCGGGGGTGGTTATTCGCAAGTGCTTCCTATGGAGTTGATTAACTTACAGTTCAATGGCGATTTTAGTGCTATCACCACGGCTCATAATCTGTTAGCTGCCATGATAGACAACCACATCATCAAGGGTAATGATTTGCAAATTGATATCAATCGTATTTTATGGAAACGGACTATGGACATGAATGATAGAGCCTTGCGTGACATCGTCGTAGGATTGGGCGGTTCCGCCAATGGTGTACCGCGTGAAACAGGTTTCGTCATTACGGCTGCTTCTGAGGTAATGGCTATTTTGGCATTATCGTCTTCACGTGCGGATTTGAAAAAACGCTTGGGCGATATAGTGGTTGCCTATGATATCAATAAGCAATTGGTGAGGGCGAAAGATATAGGTGCACACAAGGCTATGGCTGTGATTTTGAATAATGCGATTATGCCAAATTTGGTGCAGACTACTGAAAATACACCCGCTTTGGTACATGCCGGTCCTTTCGCCAATATCGCTCATGGTACCAATAGTATTTTAGCAGATAAAATTGCTTTGAAACTTGCTGATTATGTGGTGACTGAATCGGGCTTTGGAACTGAATTGGGTGCTGAAAAATTCTTTGATATAGTCTGTCGTAAAAATGATATCTGGCCCTCTGCTGTGGTGATAGTAGCTACTTGCAGGGCTATTAAATTTCATGGCGGTGTTCCCCAAAAACCTGCTTCTGCTTTACAAGAAGAGCATTTAGATGCTTTTGCGAAAGGCTTAGAAAACTTGAAAGCTCACATACAAAATATGCAAAAATTTGGTGTGCCTGTGGTAGTTGCCATCAATCGATTCCCCTTTGATACCGATAATGAAATTGCTATGATTCATGTGCTTTGTACTGAATTAAATGTAGGCTGTGCTTCGCATGAAGCTTTTACGAAAGGTGGAAATGGTGCCATTGCATTAGCGGAAGAAACTATACAATTGATAGCAAATAATCCTAATCCTGAACGGAAATTATTATACGAAACTACAGATGCTGTAGAGGATAAAATCCGAAAAATTGCAACCAATATGTATGGTGCTAAGGATATTGCTATAGATGCCAAAGTGAGAAGAAAGCTGAATCAGTTTGTAGAGTTGGGTTTTGGCGATTTACCCATCTGTATTGCGAAAACGCAAATGTC
>CAYPYZ010000281.1:771-2296 GCA_964414805.1 uncultured Paludibacter sp. | reverse complement strand
AAGTTGATATTTTTCAGGCGTTTGAAAAAGCAGCTAAAAATTATTATAATACTCTCGAACGTACAAGAAAATTTGATTTCGAATTAATGCGTGATGCTCGTAGATCCGGAGGAGTGAAATATGCAGAATTATGTGCTTTGGCTTATAGGCATACGCTTGCAGCTCATAAATTAATTGAGGATGAGGATGGAAATCTACTCTTCCTGTCGAAAGAAAATAACAGTAATGGCTGCATCAATACTGTAGATTTGACATATCCCTCCTCACCACTTTTTTTGCTGTATAATACTGAATTGCTTAAAGCAATGATGACCCCTATTTTTTACTATAGTGAGAGTCAAAGGTGGACGAAGCCTTTTGCAGCCCATGATTTGGGCACTTATCCAAATGCTAACGGTCAGGTATATGGTGGAAATATGCCTATTGAAGAAAGTGGTAATATGCTGATTTTGGCTTTGGCAATCAGTATGATAGATGGTAATGCTGACTATGCTTTGAAGCATTGGAATACATTGACAACTTGGGTTAATTATTTGGTTGAACATGGAATGGATCCAGAAAATCAACTTTGTACCGATGATTTTGCCGGTCATTTAGCCCACAATGCTAATCTTTCGGTAAAAGCAATTATGGGTATAGCTGGATATGGATATAAGGCTAAAATGAACAAGCAAGAAGAACTTGGAAATCAATATATAGAAATCGCCAGATCAATGGCTAAACAATGGAAAAAAATGGCTTTTGATGGTGATCATTATAAATTAGCTTTTGACAAAAGTGGCACATGGAGTCAAAAATACAATATGATATGGGATAAATTATTTGATTTGAAAATTTTTGATGAAGATATTATAGAAACAGAAATAGCATTTTATCTTAAAAATCAAAACAAATTTGGGCTTCCATTAGATTCTCGCAAAGATTATACAAAATCTGACTGGGTGTTATGGACGGCTTGTCTCGATCAGTCAGACACTTCGTTTGAACAATTGTTTAACCCTATTTATGTTTATGCTAATGAGACACCATCCAGGGTACCAATAAGTGATTGGCATGACACAAAAACTGCTCGAAGATTAAACTTTAAAGCAAGATCAGTTATTGGTGCTTATTTTATGAAAATGCTTTTTCATAAAGTTAAATACAACCAATAATTACTATTTAAATAGGAAAAAAATTATGTACAATAACAAACGTAATTATTTATTACACGCAATTCGGCTATCGTGGCTGATGGTAATAGGTGCATTTTTTTTATTTACCAATTGCCAGGAATTAAACAAACCACAAAAGGTTCCTTATAATCGTGGAGAACCAATCACAATTGAATCATTCACTCCTGATAGTGGACGTGTTGCTACACAGATGTTGATTCACGGAAACAACTTCGGTTCCGATGCCTCCAAAATTAATGTTTTGGTTAAGGAGAACAAGAAAGCAACAGTAATTGGTGTGAATGATGAGGGTACTGTAATTTATTGCATCATACCTACTCTGAAAGGTTCTACAGTTGTCAGTGACGGAG
>CAYPYZ010000281.1:0-761 GCA_964414805.1 uncultured Paludibacter sp. | reverse complement strand
TGACTCAACTTATGTAAAAGTTCGGATTGAAGATCAGGAAGCAATTTCCGAACAAATGTTTTATTATATATATACTCAGAATGTATCAACTTTTCTTGGTTTTACTGATCAGGATGGAAATAGTGCTATTATAGATGGAGATTTTGAAGTCGCTCAATTTCAGAGGCCTTTTTGGCTTGCATTTGATAAAGAGACTGCTCCGGGAGTACCTAGAAATTTTTTCTTGGTTGAACAAAATAATGGATTACGTTATATTGACATGCAAGAACGCAAGGTTGAGACAATTTTCAGAACAGGGAGTGGTGTAGGTCATCCCAGAACGATTGATTTTACTCTCGACTATGATACAATGATTATAGCCAATAAAGCCGATGGATGGAATGGTATCGGTACGATTATTCTTGTCAGAGATCCTGTCTTAGGAAAGTTTCTTGGTCCATGGAGGTCTGTTATGAATCATAAGCAGTGTAACGGAGGAGCAATCCACCCTATCACAGGTGAATATTGGTTTAATAGTCAAGAGAAATCGCAAGTATATAAAGTAGTTGACAGATCTACTATACCATGGCAATATGGTAATTCTACAGGAATTAACCCCAATGGTACTCAAGGTTTGCATTATTTCTTCTTGGTTCAGGATAACAATTGGGAGTTTAACATACAAATTGCTCCCAGCGGAGATTTTGCATATATAGTTTCGAAAAATAAACATTATATCGAGCGTATGGAATTTAATCACGTAACCGGTAATTTTGAAAAAC
>CAYPYZ010000280.1:0-2296 GCA_964414805.1 uncultured Paludibacter sp. | reverse complement strand
TGCACAGGCATTTGCTGTCTTGCTGCCAGTGCAATCCGTCGGCGTGATGGGCGATGCGCGCACCTACCAGGAAGCCATTGCCCTGCGGGCTGTCGCCACCGACGACTTCATGACCGCGGATTGGGCGCGCCTGGATTACGACCTGCTGGCACGGGTTGCCAGCCGCATCGTTAACGAGGTCAGTGGGGTCAACCGCGTCGTCTACGATATCACCTCCAAGCCTCCGGCAACGATTGAGTGGGAGTAGGGGTATAAATTTATAGCCTTAATAGTGCATAATTACACCATATAGCCTATTGAACGAATAATCATTGCTTATTCACTCAGAAAGCTATATAATATGTTTGGTTCAATAACGGAGAGGTGTGATATGAATCTTAACTTTGGCGATGACCCATATTTAGCGATAATTGGTGATATTAAAGACTCAAAGAAACTAAAAAACAGGAAAAGTATACAGGAAAAACTCAAGAATACTCTTAAGACAATAAATGAAAAATACCCAAAAAACATTGCTTCAAAATTTACCATTACTTTAGGAGATGAATTTCAGGGTTTGCTTTTTAATGGTGTTAAAGTCATCCCGATTATCACTGAAATTGAGCAAGAAATGTATCCGATAGAAATCAGATTTGGTATCGGAATTGGCAAAATAAGCACCTTTATCGATCGTGAGATTGCAATTGGAGCCGACGGACCGGGGTATTATAAAGCTAGAGAAGCTCTTGAACACCTCAAACAAAGCGAGCAGAAAAAGCAAACCGCTAAAGCGGATATCCGGATAGAAGCGGTTGGTGGACCTCACAAAGCATTGGAGTTGATCAATACAATATTTTCCTTAATGACCGCGATTAAGGATTCCTGGAGTGACAGACAACGGGAAACGATTTGGAATATGCAAAAATACCAGGACAGCCAAACAAAAGCAGCCACAAGGTTGGGTATTACGCAACCATCTGTACAAAAAAATCTTGCAAAAGGAAATTATTACACGTATCAGGACGCTCAAAAAGTAGTGCAAGAATTTTTAGCAGGAATCGGGAGAAAAGATGTATAAAGAATATTTTTTACTTTTGCTCTTCGCGCACCTATTAGGTGATTTTTACATGCAGACAGATCGTCAGGCTGAGAAAAAGGAAAAGAATTTTAAGTGGGTCTTGCTGCATGGATTATTTTATTGGATGGCAGTATTACTCGTTTCTATTCCTGTTATGTCTGGACAAGTGGCTCTATATGGCACAATTGCAGCTGTTGTACATTTGGTTATTGACGCTTTAAAATTTCTGTACATCTCTTCAAAAAGTAAGAAGAAATCCAAACCGGTAGGCAGCTATTTGTTTTTTGTTGATCAGGCAATTCATTTATTAAGTATCGCTGTCATCGCATATATTTTTATCATTCGTGGTAATACCGTCCAAATAAATGCAAATGTTCAATTGGTATTTAAAACTTTAGACATTCCAGCAAGGACGTTATTAAGTTGGGTGGTTGCATTTTTGGCAATACACAAACCGGCAAATATTGCTATCTCAGAAATATTAAAAAATTACAAACCCAAAGACAAAGATTCGATAATTGAAGACAACAAAAAAGCGGGAAGATTGATTGGAACGCTCGAAAGAACAATCATTTTAGTCTTGATTTTTTTAGATCAGTATTCAGCGATTGGATTGGTGCTAACCGCTAAATCCATTGCTCGCTACGAAAAGATCACCAAAGATAGTGCATTTTCAGAATATTATTTAATAGGAACACTCTTGAGTACGCTCCTGGTCATTGCCGTCGCGCTTATTTTATAGAGGTTATTCTTTGTGAATGGCGATCAGATAAGAATGGTAATTGATCTTAAGCATGGATTTAAACTTCTCAATTCGTTCAAAATCTTTTGAGCATCTATATCATCTTTTGGAAAGCCCACGACTTTTAGATCAAAACTAAGTTGTATCAGTATCCTTAGCAATATCATGTACGTAAGCGACCATCACAGCATATTCATCACCCATCTGCATTTGCTCAATTCCGCCATTTTAGCCAGGATATTGCCAGATTTCTTTCTGATGATATGCTGATGATTAGAATGATTAGAATGATTAGAAACAAAAATGAAAGGGGAATATCCTTATATTGAAAGAAAGCAAGACTATTGTATCTTAGCTCTAATATCCATAGTTCTAAAAAGATCCTCTCAATTTTAGACTCGTTTCTAACAACTTATTCTGACACCCAAAAATACAAACTTTCTGGAAAACGTAAAAAAGGTTATAAAGCAATTGGGTATGAAGTGTAACTAAAGCTT
>CAYPYZ010000279.1:0-2314 GCA_964414805.1 uncultured Paludibacter sp. | reverse complement strand
AGGATGGAGAGGCTCCATTCTTTGCCCGATATATTGCCAAGAAGTACATGGGACTCAACAATATTGGTATCATCTACATCAATAGTGACTGGGGAGCATCCTGCTATAGCAATTTTAAAGCTGAAGCAGATAAGATTGGCCTAGAAATTGCTGAGGTGGTGAACTATGTTCAAGATGAGAAAGACTTCTCCTCACTTATCACTAAACTTAAAGCTGCTAACCCGGAAGCTGTAATTATTATGGATCAGGGCGCTGTTCCTCAAGTTATTAACCAGATTCGTGGAATGGGCTGGGATGTTCCCATAACAACATTAGGACCTGGTACCTCAGAGCAGTTGATCAACCTTACAGGGAAAAACTCAGAAGGTCTGCTTCTTTCTACTCCTTTCTTTTTTGATGAAGACGATCCTGAGTTGATGAAATGGAAAAATGAATTTGTTTCAAGAGCAGGTTTTGAACCTACTATTCACCCTGTTTGTGCTTTTGACACTGTGTATTTGATTGCAGCCGCCATTGAGGCAAGTGGATCTGAAAAGGTAACCCGTCAGAGTATCCGTGATAACCTTGCTACTGTTTCTATTCAGGGTGTTTCTGGTCCCCTGAAGTTCAACCCCACTGGTGATATTACCCGCGAGTATATGATTTGTGCTGTTGAAGATGGAAAATATGTTGTAAAAGCTGGATTTGACTATGTCAACTAGAATGCTTTTTACTTAAGAGCAAGTTCGTCGATAGATAAATGAAGGATGCTTTGCCAAGCTGATTTCTAGCACAGGTGCAGACTCCTTCATTTATCTTATTACAAAGGGTATAGGGGAATACAAATGGATTATTATCTGAACCAACTTATCAATGGTGTCTGTCAAGGAGCTATTTATGCTCTTATGGCAATCGGATATTCCGTTGTCGTAGGAGTAGTGGGTATGGTTACGTTCACCCATGGTGAGGTAATCATGATCGGTGCCTTTGCAGCATATTATATGTTTTTTCTTTGTGGAAATAATATTCTTTTGGGGTTGTTTGTTAGTTTTTCAGCTTCATGGATTTTAGGTTTTTTTGTGTATAAGGTCTGTTATGAAAGATTTTTCAATTCACCTCGACATGTTTCCTTGTTATGCACTATTGGATTCAGCATGTTAATCAAAAACTTAAGTCAGATAATTTTTGGGCCAAACCAAAAACCCATGTTAAACGTCATTGAAAACAGGTTTTTTCGTTTCGGAGGAGTCCAAATCTCATTATTACAAATAGTAATTATCATTACTGTGATTACCTTAGCCTCCCTACTTTCGCTTCTCTTCAATAAGACAAAATTTGGAATTATGTTAAAAGCAGTAAGCCAAGATAAATCTGCATCCTATATGGTTGGCATTAATGTAAAGAGAGTAGCAATGATTGGAAATTGCTTGGGATGTGGTTTGGGCGGTGCTGCTGGTCTCTTATTGGGTATATACTACCAGACCCTTCAGGCTACTATGGGTGGTTCCTTAGGAATGAAGGCATTCGCATCCTCTGTATTGGGTGGTCTTACCGATGTAAGGTTTTCTGCTCTTGGTGGCCTTTGTATTGGGATAATGGAGAATATGGGAATTACCATATCATCAGCCAGTTTTAGGGATATTTTTGCATTTGGATTCCTCATCCTTGTCTTGATTATTAGGCCGCAGGGTTTTGTTTCTAAAAAAGGAGCGAAGGCATGAGCATTCCAATACTTCCAAAGATTAAGTCTATCAAGCATTTGCCAGCAATTAAAATTACTGTTGATTTTATAAAAAAATATAAATTTTACTGTTTACTTCTATTGGTAGTAGTATTGATTATAATTCCATTTTTTACCAACAAAAGCTATGTTTTGGGTGTCATGTGTAGAATATTTCTCTACTCAATCTTGGCAGGAGCCCTGAATACTATAAATGGATATAGTGGTCAGTTTTGTCTTGGAATCGCTGGTTTTTTTTGTATTGGAGCTTACAGTGAAGCGATCCTCGCTACAGCTGCAAAGATGAATTTTTGGATTATTCTTCCAATAGCAGGTCTTATTACAGCAATTATTGGACTGTTGGTTGCACTGCCAACTTTAAAAATGCAAGGAATTTATTTAGCAATAGTTACTTTAGGTTTTTCTGAAATAGCTAGATTGGTAGCATTGAACTGGACTTCCTTAACTGGCGGGCCGATGGGGATCAAAGGAATTCCTGTCCCTGTTTTGTTTGGTTTTGTTATTAAGAGTTCCAAACATGTTTATTACTTATACCTTTTCTTTGCCATTTTATTCTTGTTTGTTACCTCTCGGGTGATTAAGTCAAGGATAGGT
>CAYPYZ010000278.1:0-2314 GCA_964414805.1 uncultured Paludibacter sp. | reverse complement strand
AAAATCCATTTTATGATAAGAGTCCTGTACATATTCATATTCATGCTATTCCTTTTAGGGAGTGGGTCATTAACATTGAAGGGACAAAACGAGACTTTTCACACCGTTTCAGTAGAGAATGGCTTATCTAATAACTTTATCCGAAAAATCTATAAAGATAGCCGGGGGTTTACATGGGTAGGAACATTAAACGGTTTAGACCGCTTTGATGGCATTTCGTTTAAATCTTATACGACTGATAATGAACAGGAAATCACAATTTACGACATGATCGAAACTGATCCGAATTCTTTATGGTTAGGAAGCAACAATGGATTATGGAAATTCAGTTATGACAGTGAAAAATTAATTAAAACATCTTTCTCTGAAGGAAAACAATTTCTTTGCTTGGGTAAAGATAGTAAGAATAACCTAATAGCAGGAACCTCAAATGGATTCTATATCATTTCGGATGAGCAGCCACGCTTCGTTCCTCTAAATTATCATTCCGAACAACAGATTACGATACAAGGAATATATCCAGATGAAAACCAGACTTGTTGGTTATCAACATCTGGCGGGCTCTATTTTTGTGATTATTCGACAAACGAACCTCTGTTGACAAAATATAATTCCAACATTACAAACAATTTTCAGGCCATCCAAAAAGACGGTCCGACCATTTACTTGGGAACAAGAGGGTTTGGTATCATTAGGTTTGACATTCTTTCAAAACAGTTTACAAAATACATCGATGTCGGTAATGATAACATCTTACTATTATCCAAGGATAATTACAATAATTTATGGGTTGGAACAGATGGAGGAGGGTTAATAAAAATTTCCATCTCGAAAAATAAAGTTACAGGATCCTATCGTCATGATATCCAAAATACAAACAGTATAGCCTCGAATGCCGTGTACTCCTTTCTGGAAGACAATGATATGCTGTGGGTAGGCACCTACTCGAACGGCCTTAGTTATACGATAAATAGATTATTCAAGACTTATTCTTTTGGTAGCTTCTCAACAAAAAATCTACGTGTGAGATCTTTGTATGTCCGGGATAATGACAAATTTATAGGAAGTCGTGACGGATTCTTCTATATCAATGATAATAAAGGAATAATTGAAAGCTTCACAATC
The DNA here is from genome assembly GCA_964414805.1 of uncultured Paludibacter sp. Lineage (GTDB taxonomy): Bacteria > Bacteroidota > Bacteroidia > Bacteroidales > Paludibacteraceae > Paludibacter. The sequence continues at coordinate 1,189 of CAYPYZ010000278.1, read as the reverse complement.
GGGAAACCAAACAGCAAGCATTTGTCATCTAATACGATTATAAAGATTTTTCCATACAAAGATAAATTTTTGTTAGGGACATTGCAAGGACTCCGCGTGTTTGATCCGGAGCACTTATCTATAACAGAATTTAATAGCGATCAAATCTTTAAATCAGGCAATTTTTACGATTTTGATATGGATGACCATAATAATATATGGATGGCAACTTTTAATGGCGTTATCCGGGTTTCTCCAAACGGAGATGCTATCCGGTATACTCGCCAAAATTCCTCTCTGCCAGAAAATATACTTCATTCTATCCAGAAAGATCGACAAGGAAGAATCTGGATTGGCATGAAAGGCGGAGTCTGTTATTATGATCCGACTTCGGATTTATTTAGAAAGGCAGAAATCCTACCCCACTCGATTGACAATTGTAAAATCACGGATATATACATTGACCGAAATTCGTTTATCTGGTTTTGTACTGAATCCGATGGACTTTACAGAATAGATAGTAACTTGACATCCTATGAGCGTTATACTACCGAAAATTTCTTACCGGACAATGCGGTTACCAGTATTATGGAGGATGAATTAGGATATTTCTGGGTTGCAACTCATAAGGGATTGATTCGATGTACTTTTGCTGACAATATGAATCAGGCATACGGACTTTCTGATGGACTTCCGGGACTGATGTTCAACCCCGGTGCATGTTATTATGACTCAAAAACAAAACAATTCTGGTGGGGTAATGAAGACGGACTTGTTTACTGCAACATAGAAGATTTAAAAACAAACGAAAAGCCCCCGCCAATCCAAATCATCCGATTTTATGTCAATGGAAAAGAAATAGCAACTACTACTGCAATCTTACCTAAAGCTATTGAGATGACTTCGAAAATTAAACTGAGACAATTTGAAAACTCATTCGGATTCGACTTCGTGGCGCTTAATTACCGTCATCCCAATGATAATAATTTTGAAACGAAATTAGATGGTTTGGACAAAGATTGGCAACTACTGAAAAAGGGAAATACTTCGGTCTATTATGGAGGTATTTCTCCAGGAAAGTATACCTTCAACGTTCGTCTAATGGGTTATCCTGAATCTGAAAAAAGTATCACGATCACGGTTCAGAGAAACTGGAAATGTTTATTTCACCCCAAAAGTATACCAGTATTTCAATCCAAAAGTATACCAT
>CAYPYZ010000277.1:0-2342 GCA_964414805.1 uncultured Paludibacter sp. | reverse complement strand
TGATTGCGCAAAAGGGACAAGTAAGTGGTCTTATTTTGTATAAAATCAATGCGGTAATAGCTGTCGGCAGCATCACCGGTGTACCTGCCACCTACTACCAAACAGGTGTTAGTTGCAAAATTCGCTGTGCTTCCTGCCACAGCTTCAAATAAGTAAATCTCACCTTCACAAGCCTTATTGGCTGTGGTCATGGTGGCGTATAACAAAGGACCGGTTAGCTTGGTAGTGCCCGTAGGCAGAGATACAGCAGTAGCTTTGGTGCCATCCCAATTGGCTGCCAAAGGTGCTATGCCTCCTTTGTTATTATAATTATAAACGTTAATACTCTTTAGTTGAAATTGAGATTGAGCAGCACTTTCCACCGTTACATTCACCTTGGCCATCATGCGTGAAAGCTTTACATTGGTGGAAGGTGTGTTGTGGCTGATGGTTAAATTTTTAACTTCTCCCCACATGGGCATGGGTTTGTAGCCGGTTCCTGTACTTGCCACCCACTTAGTAGTGTTAGTCAAGTTAAGTTTACCCAACACGCTTGCCTTGCTTTCATCGACGCTTAAAGAAGCATTAGTGACCTCCTCACGGGCATTAGCAATAAATACTATGGAGCTATACGTACCTGCCGGGATGCGTGCTTTAAAATTTTTGTTGATACCGTTGGTTCCCGTAGAAGTAATGGCATCTATACGGATGGGATTTGGGACATATTTATCGCCATCCGCAAATAAAAGTATGTCAATGGTAGCAACTTCATTTTCATTAGTAGCAGATAGCGCATAGGTACTAATCTCTATGCTGGTAGGTATATCTGCCGTAAAATTGATATAAGGATCGTCATTAGAAGTTTTTACATCAAAAAGCTCATCAACACAAGCATGCAACACAAGCAACAGCAATACTATGACTGCTGCTGCTACTATGTTGATATATAATGACTTAACCTTCATGTTAAGTATTTTCTTATGAATAATACAGTAAGAATTAAAATTCTTAGAGAAAAAATTGAGATTTTCGATACCATGCAGTGCCTATCTTAAACCCTGCATGGTATGTATGGATAATTATGCTATGACTTAAAAATCAGCATCTACGTTTTCAACTGCCCAAGTAGCCAATGTAACTGTTACGGTTACTTCAATTTCGCTTAAGTTAGGTATCGGAGATAATTTATCTGGTGTGAATTTAATATTGGCAATTTTATACACATGACCAGCTTGTACACTTGCAATACTGTTTGATGTGCCCTGTTCAAAAAGACCTTTTACAGTGATAAACTGTGGGTTAGGATAAGTAGATGAGTCACTTGTAATAATGTCTTCTAAACGAATAATCAAACGTGGCACTGAACTACCTGTAGCGGTTGCAAATAAGTTATATGCCCAAACATTACTATCGGCTGGTTTAGCAACTTTATCAGATGCCTCCATTGCAGTTCCGTACCAATCATAAATAGCAGGTTTGGAAGCCGTTGGGTAATCATCTGCATTATCATCATAATCTTCTGGATCAGTAGTTTTAGCTTTAAGACTTGTAAGGCCACCACCATCTACCTGTGCTTCTGTATAGAAATCGTCCAAGAAAATACCTTTTACTTTGAAACTGGTAATTACTCCATCACCTTCCAATTGTGCTAATTCTAAACGAGCCAAAGTTGGATTCAGGGTTACTTCAGCAGTAAGTTTTGTAGGTTCACCAACATCTGGAGTTAAAGAAGTATCCTCACCATATAAGTTAAGCAAAGCAACATCTCCTTGTGATGCAACAGCAAGAAGAGATTCTTTTACAGCAGATATATTACCACTGGTAGCTAATCCGGTGGTATTACCCACAATATAAACTTTAGTTACACCCGGATTTACATTGAAAGCATGGCCGCCAGTAGCGGTAACTTGTGCTACAGTAGCATTAGCAGATGCACCAATAGTTTTGTAATTCAGAATAGTTCCACCGTCATTGGTGAAATAAATAGTACCAGACGAGAAACCAACTGCAGCAGCAGTTTGCGAAGCATCTTCCTTATAAGTTGCAGGTTCTTCCGGCGCTGAGATTTTAATCAGCACGGTTTTTTCATGCCCATTAAGTAAGGTGTCGTCTTCCTTTTTACAGCCCACCAATACTACGGTTAGCATTAGTGCTACGGCTAAAAATAATTGGATTTTGGTTTTCATAATAGATTAATTTATAAAATTGTTAATAAATAAAATTACTTGTTTTTAATATCACGTTTAATATCATAATATTGGTGTTACCGGGTTGAGTACCCAGCTTGCCAATTTAATTTCAATTTCTGTATCTTTTCTATACACTATATGTATGGGTACCACCAACACGCCACTTTTATGTGC
>CAYPYZ010000276.1:0-2402 GCA_964414805.1 uncultured Paludibacter sp. | reverse complement strand
CCATGATTGCTCCATTGCGGGTATAAGGAAAGCTACCATGAAGCAAAACTATCTTGCTTTTGAAATACCTAGGGTTCTTCAAATAAGGAGCCATAAGAATTGGATCCAGTGTATGTACATCAGTCCTATTCTTAAAGCCTGTTGTACCAGTATGCAGATGCAGTGGTATATCAAGTTCCTGACAAAGCTCCAATAAATTGGAGAACATAGCGAAGTATACACTCTCAGTTGCCTTTTTATCTCCCTGCTGTGCCTTAACAAAAGAAGCCTTTGCTTCTTGGTCGGACACTTCCCTAACAGCAAAAGAAAACTTTTCTGCTATATGCCCCTTAAGTCCCATGAAGCCTGTAGCAACTGCTCGACGGATACTTTCAAAGAGTTTATGTATCAAATCATCATAATTGCTCTCTGTTTTAAGCAGTTCAAAGAAGACATCTTCATAACGGAATAAGCGATAAACCTCACATGGAAAGCACATCGTATTTGAATGTCCCATAGGCAACTCGCTATCAAGTACGGTGCCAATCACATTTTCATCATCATATAAAAGCTTAGTATATGCCATTAGATCCTGAGGTGATTTAGTCATTGAATTGCGGACTGCCACAACGGCATCTAGTGTAGGTTCGCAATCAAACCTTTGTGACATATAGTTTACAAGCGTCATAATAACACCTTGGTAAGGAAGATGCTTCACAGCGTCAGCAGATGGATATGCAACACCTTCCTCATTTATACCGTCTCGAACGCCATGGTAATAATTAATAGCAAATTCATCTGCTGTTACATTTAACTTATCTTTAAACAATAAATGTGTATGATTATCAAAAAAAGCTTCGTTGCTAAAATCAAAATTCATTAATATACTCCTTTTTTCTTATATTTAAAGGTTTCAGATCAATAGATCAGTGTCATAAGCATAGGATAAACCATCACGACCAGGCAAATTCTCAGTACATGCAATGCAATTACCTTCGGTGTATCACAGCCCATTTCTTCAGCCATAATTGCCATATCATTGCTACCACCGGGTGCACAGGAATAAAGTGCAGTACTCAAATCCAATTTGGTAAAATGATATACCATAAAACCTGATGCTAGATTCACTAAAGTCATGATAACAAGAAGCATAATTGCGGGTATCGCAATCTCCTTTAGTCCCAAGAGATCACTCTTCCCAAGGCGAGCCCCAAGAATGGCACCTGTTGCAATTTGGGTAATAGTTTTTATCCAACTAGGGACATATATAACATTTCCTGCCAGCATAAGTAGAATTACAACTAGCATTGAACCAATCATGGCTCCGGCCGGTACCTGAAAATAATTGAGGATAAGTCCTCCAGCAGTAGCAACCAGTACGGTTGCAAGTAAACGCAAGGTATCCTCTTTTGTTATCTGTACATCTACAGGTTTCTCCTGTGATAGTTCTAGATGTGTCATCTCTACCTGCTTTGCTAGGCGACTGATCAAAAATGGCATAAAAGATACAACAAACAAAATTCTACTCATCTGCAAAATTGCGACTTTTGATGCGTCTGCTCCGACGTCTTCAGCAATAATACTCATCTCCTGTACGCCCCCAGGTGCGGTAGCTAGCAGCGCAGTCTTTAGATCAAGACCTGACACACTGCTTATCAATAAACCTCCCATTATACTGAGTACCATCAATCCTATACTCATAATAATTGCAGCCGGGATTGCTGTTTTGAGATTGCCAATATCCTTTTTAGTAATACGACATCCGATGTAAACACCAGCCAATACACGAATATACGGTCGCAAATTCATAGGAAAGTAGGCTTGTCCCGTTAAAATGTTGAAGAATAATACACCGAACATTGCACCAATAAGCGCTCCGGCAGGAATTTTTGATTTCTTGAAAACTAAACCAACTGCTAGCGCAACTATAATGGTTTCGATGAATCTTAACAATGCTTAATACCCCCCATATCGGTATATACTAGGCTCTAGGCAATTTGTATTCCTCGTCTAATTTGATATTCCTTTTCTAAGAGTTCGCCTGCAAGCTTTCTTTAGCTTTCTTCCTTTGACTTACATACTTGGTTATATACGGGAACATAATGCCAATAATCGTTAATAATATCAAAGCTGTATTTAGACCTCCGCTAAAGAAAATGCCATAGCTGCCACGGGAAAGCTGCAGAGACCTGCGCATGTTATCTTCTACCAGTTCACCCAAAACAAATCCGAGAACTGTAGCGGGGGGTGCAAACCCATATCGTTTCATAAAAAACCCAATTATACCGAATATAAGAACCAGTATAACCGAATATATATCATTGGTTGTTGAAAATGCACCAATAAAAGCAAACAGTAATATTGCTGCGGTCATATATACCTTATTAACAGATGTAATATATACACAAGGTTTAAGTATTAAA
>CAYPYZ010000275.1:0-2405 GCA_964414805.1 uncultured Paludibacter sp. | reverse complement strand
ATCCCATTTCTACTGCGATAATCATTACGATACCGTACCACAGCGGGTCATAACCCATTTGAACAATAACGGGAACTGCTATAGGCGTAGTCAACAGTATAATCGAAGTAGAATCAAGTATACATCCTAATGCAATCTGCAAAAAGCATAATATTAATACAACCACAATGGGAGCAACATTTAAACCAACTATGAATTTGCCTAGGTTCACAACGACTCCGCTTAAAGCAAGCATCCTCGAGAACATTTGGGCTGATATGAGGAGAAAAAGGATAGATCCGCTAGTTTTACCTGTCTCCAAGAGAGCGTCCCAAAGTTTTTTCCATGTAAATTGCTTCTTTGCAATCATCAGAATTAATGTAACAAATGCACCTACACCACCTGCTTCTGTGGGGGTGAAGTGACCTGTCCACATTCCGCCAAAGACTATTAGTATTAAGATGATAAATACAATAGGCCTTGTCATAATTTTCCATACGGATTCACTGGGAGTATATTCTACTGCATTTACCCCGTGTCCAACGATCTCAGGTTTAACGTATCCTATAACAAATATCATAATGCTGTAGAAAACTGCCAAGATAACTCCGGGTATTACACCGCCGAAAAAAAGCTTTCCTATGGATACTTGCGCAACTCCCCCGTAAACTATCATCAGTATGCTTGGGGGTATGAGCATTCCTAGAACCGAGCTGCCGGCTATGGTTCCTACTGCAAATTTTTTATCATAACCAAACCTAACCATCTCAGGATAGGAAATCTTTGTGAAAACTGCTGCTGAGGCTATTGAAGCACCGGTAATGGCTGCGAATACTGCATTAGATGCTACTGTTGCCATTGCAACTCCGCCACGCAATTTCCGCAACAATAAATTTGCCATTTCATAGAGTTCAGTACCTGATTTGGACTCACTGGCAAACAGCCCCATCAAGACAAATAAGGGAATAACCCCAAAAGCATAAGATCTTATTGCATTATATGAAGTTGTTCCTAGTAATTTAATTGCAACTGCAAAGTTTCCTGTAGTTAGAAATACTCCTAACAGACTTACAGTAATCAGTGAGATTCCTATGCTTGTCCCGGAAAAAAGTAACAGCAGCAATAGCAATAAACATATTAACCCAACTAATTCAGCACCCATTATCTATCACCTCATCTACTGTTCCTAAAACATTTCTGCCGGTAAGCAACCAAAATATTTGCCGAACCATAATCATAACAACAAATATTGAGCATATAAATATAGTCCCTCTTACAGGCCACATTGGAAGAACAAGTGCTCCTTCACCTTCAGACTCCTTTTGTACGATCGAGTAAATTAAGTTGCCGTAAGCGGAATAAGCCATTAAGCTAAAAGTAAATATTCCTAGAATTTGTGTAAAAGCTTTTATACCGTGTTGTATCTTTATACTTAATTTCTCAAAGAAAATACTTACATTTAAATGCATATCCATCAATTGTACATAGGTTAGCTGCAGGAATGCGATAATTGTAATAAGGGCCACTACGAGCTCGGGAACACCTGTAATTGGTTTGTTAAAAACAGATCTTCCAATTACGTCAGCCATAATAGCTACCATTAGAAACATAGTCAATCCGCAACCTATGCAGTTTAAAATCTTAATGAATGTGGAGAACGGATCGCCTAGTGCGGCCTTTTTTCTTTCTTCCACTATCACACCTCTTTTCGTAATTTTTTATTATCTATGACGGCTAAATACTTCGCCGTCATAGATATCAATTTCATTAAAATTTATTTTGGAAATTCATTGTACCAGTTGCGTACCGGTTCAAATCCCGAATCCTGAATTACTTTAAGAAAATCGATCATCAAAGGTCTTATATCATCCAATCCCTCTGCTTCGCATTTTTCTACGTATTCTAATGGAACATTATCCAAAGTGTCTGCCCACTCCTTCTTTTGCTCCATGGTCATATAAACAACCTCTTTACAATTCTCTTCCAAGAACTCTACGCTAGACTCATGAGCTTCTTTTGCAATTGAAAGCATGCCCTTTGTATAGGCTTCGCCTCCAACCCAGAATGCATCCTGAACTTCCTGTGGTAGGCTATTGAGGAAATCTGTGTTTGCTGTGATAGCACCCATCCAAACTACGCCGAAGTTTCCAATTAAGCCATAAGGTGCAACCTCGTAAAGATATAGGTCGCGGTGGAAGCTTGTGGGCTGCAAGGCCATTTCATACATGCCTGTTTGAAGGGCATTATATGCTTCGGGTCCGCCTGATTGAATCTTGGTAACTGCATTGGTTATCCAGCTCAAGTTTGAACCTGCAGCTCCGGCTCTCATTCCTTTTAAAGAATCCAGCCCCTCGTATTTGAACTTCGTTGTCATGTTATAGTTTTCTGCCGTCGCCCATCCAATAGCTTTTTGGTTGAATTTATCA
>CAYPYZ010000274.1:0-2455 GCA_964414805.1 uncultured Paludibacter sp. | reverse complement strand
CTGGCACCCATCACAGCAATTTCTGCGGTTGGCCAAGCATAGTTGAAATCACCCCTTAATTGTTTACAGCTCATCACATCATGTGCGCCGCCATATGATTTTCTGATGGTTACAGTCACTTTCGGAACTGTAGCTTCTCCGTATGCAAACATCAATTTAGCACCATGAGTAATAATACCTGCATATTCTTGTCCTGAACCCGGCAAGAAACCCGGAACGTCCACCAACGTAAGGATAGGGATATTAAAGGCATCGCAGAAGCGAACAAATCTTGCCGCTTTTCTGGAAGAATCACAATCCAATACGCCTGCTAAGAAATTAGGCTGATTGGCAACTATACCCACAGATGCACCATTTAATCTGGAAAAACCTACGATGATATTGCGTGCATAATGTCTATGAACTTCCAAAAATTCGCCATTATCCACTATGGCATGTATCACTTCCTTCATATCATAAGGTAAGTTGGGATTGTCGGGTATAATCTCATTCAGACTATCTTCCAATCTATCTATAGGGTCATTGGTAGTAAATATAGGTGCTTCTTCCAAGTTGTTTTGCGGAAGGTAAGATAAGAGCTTACGAATCAACATCAAGCCTTCTTGTTCATCTTCAACTTTAAAATGGGAAACACCGGATTTGCCTGCATGCACATCAGCACCACCTAAATCTTCCGTAGAAATATCTTCACCTGTAACTGATTTAACTACCTTAGGACCAGTGATAAACATATAAGAGTTTTGCTCCGTCATCATCACAAAGTCAGTCAATGCAGGAGAATAAACCGCACCACCGGCACAAGGGCCGAAGATAGCTGAGATTTGCGGAACCACGCCGGATGCTAAGATATTCCTTTCAAAAATCTCTGCATAACCCGCTAAAGAAGTAACCCCTTCTTGAATACGTGCTCCACCGGAATCGTTGATACCAATAACAGGACAGCCCATATTCATGGCCATATCCATCACTTTACAGATTTTTTGAGCCATGGTTTCTGAAAGAGAACCACCAAAAACTGTAAAGTCTTGAGCAAATACATACACAGTGCGACCATCTATAGTACCATGTCCGGTTACCACGCCATCACCTAAGTATTTCTCTTTCTCCATTCCGAAGTTATTACAACGATGTGTTACAAACATATCCAACTCTTCGAAACTACCTTCGTCGAGCAACATATCTATGCGCTCACGGGCTGTAAATTTACCTTTTGCATGCTGTGCAGCAATTCTTTTTTCGCCACCACCCATTTTGGCCTGGGCACGCAAATCAATTAAATTTTTAATTTTTTCTTTATTTTCCATATATCTTGATGCAGTTATTGAATACGATTACTGTTTGGGTTTTTCACAAAGTTCAGTTAAAACGCCGAAAGTTGATTTGGGGTGCAAAAAAGCAATGTTCAGTCCCTCAGCACCTTTGCGTGGTGTTTGGTCGATAAGTCTAACACCTTTTTCACTAAGGAAATCTAAACTTTCCTGTATGCCTTCCGTAGCAAATGCTAAATGATGAATGCCTTCACCTCTTTTTTCAATTAATTTACCTACCGGTCCATCAGGCTCTGTCGATTCCAATAATTCAATCTTAGTCTGACCAACCATAAAAAAGGCTGTTTTTACCTTTTGCTCTGCTACTTCCTCAATAGCATAGCATTTTAAACCCAATACATTTTCATAAAATGGAATGGCTTCATCCAAACTCTTAACGGCAATACCTAAATGCTCTATATGCGTTATCTTCATAATTTATATTTTGATTGATTTTGATTGTATATAATTTCAATTTTCCTGCAAAATTACTCAAAATAAGTAGTATGTGCAATCTAATAAAGGGTAAATACTAGGCTTGGAATGATTAAAAATAGTTATAATTCACCTTGTAAAAAATCAATTCAATGTTCGGGCTAAATCATTCAGCATTTTTTTGCCATTTGCCAACATCTCTTCTATATTACCTGGATCTACAACTATATCAAAACCGGCAAGCATTGCATTGAGTTGCTGCAGTTTTTCGGTATCATCTTGTAGCCTTTCCCTTAGGATACGTATTTTCTCTGCATCTTGAATGCCTTCCCTGAGTCTTTCAAAACGGATAGAGCTTCTTGCATCCGGGTATATAATATAGGTATCACCGGATGGCCATTTGCGAAAACGTGAGTCTAATAAAGGCTCTAAAACCCAACTATTATATGCCCAACGTAGAAAACCATCAAAATCAGCTCCCATGGTGTACCAACCTATAAAAGCTCCTTCTGCTGGTGCTGAGAAAGTAAAGACATTGGGAAATCTATCAGAACAGCAAACATACCAAGTGGTGATATAATCATGCTCCCTGCGATATGCTTTATCTTCCACATCAACAGTAGCTCCATGGGCAACGCATAAGTCTGTTAGTTGATCAGGATATTCTTTATAGCTTTTGTCCATATTGTAGTTCCGCGGAGACGGAAGGTTTT
>CAYPYZ010000273.1:0-2456 GCA_964414805.1 uncultured Paludibacter sp. | reverse complement strand
GTGATGTCAATGCCATTCGCATAGGTAATCATGTGAATATTCAGGATGGCTGTGTGCTGCATACTTTGTATCAAAAATCGGTGGTGGAGATTGGTGATTATGTGACTGTGGGTCATAATGCTACCATACATGGTGCTAAAGTGGATGATTATGCTTTGATAGGTATTGGTGCTACTGTATTGGATTTTGCTGAAGTTGGAGAGGGTGCTATCGTAGCTGCCGGCTCTTTGGTGCTAAGCAATACCATCATTCCTCCTTACACGATTTGGGGCGGTGTTCCGGCAAAGTATATCAAGGATGTTGACCCCCAACAAACCCACGAAATGAATAAACGAATTGCTCATAATTATGCTATGTATGCCAGCTGGTATGATGAAGAATTGGGTTCAACCAAAAAATGAAGATGAATTCAAATTTGTAAAACAAAAACAGAACAACAATAAAGAATGATCCTACGAACAGAACATTTATACAAAAAATACGGCAAAAGGATGGTCGTAAACGATGTCTCCATTCACGTAGAACAAGGAGAAATTGTCGGATTGCTCGGTCCTAATGGCGCCGGCAAAACCACCACCTTTTACATGACTACCGGTTTGGTGATTCCTAATTCCGGAAAGATATTTCTAAACGATGTGGAAATAACTAAATATCCTGTGTATAAGCGTGCTCAACACGGCATAGGCTATTTGGCACAAGAGGCATCTATTTTCAGAAAAATGACGGTAGAAGATAATATACGTTCTGTTTTGGAAATGACTGATTTTAGCAAGGAATATCAAAAGGAGAAATTGGAGACTTTGATAGCTGAATTTAATTTGGAACATGTGCGAAAAAATATAGGGGATAGACTTTCAGGGGGTGAGCGCCGCCGTACGGAAATCGCTCGCTGTCTGGCTATAGAACCACGTTTTATCATGTTGGATGAACCCTTTGCCGGCGTCGATCCTATCGCTGTTCAGGATATTCAAGATATAGTTTGGAATTTGAAAGACAAGGATATTGGGGTGTTGATTACCGACCATAATGTGGATGAAACTTTGAGTATTACGGATAGGGCTTACTTGCTTTTTGAAGGACGAATTTTATACCAAGGTACTTCGCAAGAATTGGCTGATAATCCCGTAGTAAGAGAAAAATATTTAGGTCGCGATTTTGAATTAAAGAAAAAAACAAGGGTTTAATAGCTTTCAAAACTATCATATTATATGCACTTTCGTGAAAATTATTCGTTGAAAAATTTCAATACTTTTGGTATAGATGTAACTGCTAAATATTTTGCTGAATTCAAATCTTCTGATGGATTGGCTACTATTTTACAAGATGCTATCGTACAAGAAAACAGACTTTTAGTCATAGGGCAGGGGAGTAATCTCCTTTTTCTAAATGATTTTGATGGGGTAGTTATACATGCCGGCATTGCTGGTATTCAGGTTGTTTCGGAGACTGATGATGAGATTGTTGTGGAAGTTGGTGCCGGTGTTATTTGGGATGATTTTGTGGAGTATTGTGTTGAACAGCATTGGTATGGGGTTGAGAATTTGTCGTTGATACCCGGTGAAGTGGGGGCTTCTGCTATTCAGAATATTGGTGCCTATGGGGTGGAAGTGAAGGATGTTTTGAAGTCTGTTAAAACCATGTGTATCCAAGATAGGACACTAAAAGAGTTTTCCAATGCTGATTGTGCCTATGCTTATCGCCAAAGCATTTTTAAAACGACTTTAAAGAATGAGTATGTAGTTTTATCCGTTGTTTTTACCTTATCAAAAAAACCAAGATATACCCTCAATTATAGCCATTTAGAGGTAGAAGTGCATAAGCGCGGCGAGCTTAATTTAAGGAATGTAAGAGATACTATCATCGCTATTCGTTCGTCAAAATTACCTGATCCGGCAGTGATAGGTAATGCGGGTAGTTTCTTTATGAACCCCGTGGTAAATCGTAAAAAATTTGAAAATTTACGTTTTGCATACCCTGAGATGCCTCATTATTTTGTAAGTGATGATGAGGAAAAAATACCTGCTGCTTGGCTGATACAACAATGTGGATGGAAAGGTAAAAGATTAGGGAACGCGGGGGTGTACGAACATCAAGCTTTGGTGTTGGTAAACCATGGGGTGGAAAGTGGACAAGAAATAGCCGCTCTTGCTCAACAAATACAGGCTGATGTATATGCAAAATTCGGTATAGAACTAACGCCAGAAGTGAATTTTATCAGCTAACTATCCGGTTATACAATTATCCAATTATCCAATTATCCTTAATTCTTATTTAATACCATTGGCATTCAGTACTTGCTGATATTTTCTTGCATTACGCATATGTTCTGCACCCGTTTTTGCGAAAGCATGTCGCCCATTCATAGAGGCATCTGCAGCCATAAACAGATAATCATGTTTGGCATAATTCAATACTGCATCTATACACACTATAGCGGGAGTACGTATAGGACCCGG
>CAYPYZ010000272.1:0-2475 GCA_964414805.1 uncultured Paludibacter sp. | reverse complement strand
TTGAAATTTATATTGAAATTTACAATATTAAAGAAAAAGTTGAAATTTTATGCTAAAAATCATATATATAATGGTCTTCAACAAAATGTGAAATTGTAAGTTCAATGGCAGCTTACGAAACCACTGATGATGTTATGAAGTTCTTTCATTTTTGCAATAAAGTATCTAATGAATACGGATTTGGGAAATTAGGTCATAAAAGGCTCGGTGGTAGTTCTGATGCTGCATATGTGACTATGGCAAAAACTCCTATTTTGTGTTCATTTGGAGTGAAAGGACAATGGAATCATACTATTAAAGAATATGCCTTAGTTGATTCGTTATTAGAAATAACGAAACTAATTTCTACAATCATTATGAATATAAATAAATTTGAATAACTGGAGGGTGTATTATGAAGGCAGAACTAGATAATAAGGTTAGATGGACAGGTTGGTTATTTTTAGCTATTCTAATTATTATGTTTTCTGGCATATTTCAGCATGCTCAAGGACCATTAAGAGCACTCGATCTTTCAAATCTTATTGGTAAATTTGGCACAATTGGCGAAGGTGGTAATTTCACAGGAAAAGGAGGGACAGGTGCTAGAGATGGATTTTTGTTTACATTGAGTTTGATTCCCACAGTATGTCTGGCAGTAGGTTTAATTGATTTAGTTGAATATATGGATGGAATGAAAGCCGCAGCTAAGTTATTTAATCCTATTTTGAGACCTTTGTTAGGAATACCAGGAATAGCAGGGTTGGCGTTTGTATCATCTTTTACAAGTTCAGATATAGCTGCTTTTATGACCAAGGAGTTAGTAGATAATAAGTACATGACTGATGATGAGAGAACAGTATTTGTAGCATATCAATACGCCGGTTCAGCTGTTATTATAAATACAATAGGTACACAAGCTCCATTATTACCAATTGTATTAATGGCAGTAGGTCCAATTATTGTATTATTATGGATTTGCAAAGTATTTGGTGCAAATTTAGTGAGATTAATAATCAAATCAAAGAATAAAAAGGCAGGTGTAGCCGCATGAGTGAGCAAGTAAAAATTGAGAATAAAAAGGGTATAATAGAAGTCTTTATGGGGGGAGCTAAGAAAGGTTTATATATCGGTCTTGAGCAAATATTACCTGCCATGATACTTGGATATGTAATAGTTGAAGTTTTGAAATTAACTGGAATAATAGATATTTTAGGGGTTGTATTCGGCCCGGTAATGGGCATATTTGGATTACCTGGACAATCAGTTATAGTATTATTATCAGCATTTTTTGCTAAAGCAGCTGGTGCTGCTACTGCTGCAAATTTATTCTCAGAAGGAATAATAAATGCTCCACAGGCAACTATACTTCTTATGCCTAGCATGTTAATGGGAACTTTGGTTGGTCATTATGCAAGAATTGTTTTAGTTTCTAATGCTAATGCAAAGTATAGGTCACTTTTATTAGCTGTTCCAATAATTGATTCTATATTTGGGATGTTATTGATGAGATTAGTTCTTACTTTGATGGGGTTGATGTAAATAATGTGATTCGGGGGTTGTAATTCCGACTGAAAAATAATAAGAAATGAGGTAAATAGAAAATGTTAGATATTAAGATTATTGGTGGCACTGTTGTTGACGGTATCTGTGATAAAGGATATCGGGCGGATGTTGGTATTCAAGGCGATAAAATCGTAAAAATTGGGGATCTAGCCGATGTAGAAGCTAAGACCACTATTGACGCCAAAGACAAGGTCGTTAGTCCCGGTTTTATCGACATACATACTCATTCTGATTTATCTTTGATATATGATGTTAGGGCATGTAGCCGAATATATGACGGCGTCACAACACAGGTTATTGGTAACTGTGGTATTGGTGTAGCCCCTATCTGCGACGAGCGAAAAGATGAATTGCTTGCGTATTTAGGTACTCGTTATGTTGGTAGTATACCTGTCAAGCTTGAACTACCATGGAATTCCATGAATGACTATCTCCATCGCTTGGAAACGAATCCAACTGCCACGAACATTTCTCCTTTGTTGCCACAAGGCACTATTCGTATCAATGAAATGGGCTTCGAGAGAGCACATCCCACAAAAGAGCAAATGGATAATATGAAAGCTAATGTAAGAAAAGCAATGGAAGAGGGGTGCGTGGGTATGTCCAGCGGCTTGGTCTATATACCCGGTGAGTTTACCACCACCGATGAATTGGCTGAGTTGTGTACAGAAGTAGCACCTTTTGGCGGCTTTTATGTTTCCCATGTCCGCAGTGAATCAGATGATTTATTCCAAGCGCTTGAGGAAGCCATCACCATCGCCACTAAGGGCGGGCTACCGCTACATGTTTCCCACCTGAAGTTGTCCGGACCGAAAGTAGCGGGACGTACAGATGAAGTCTTTGCACTTTTTGATAAAGCACGTGCAAATGGACTGGATATTTCTTTTGATGTATATCCATATAGTGCAGCAATGACATCGTTGGGTGCTT
>CAYPYZ010000271.1:0-2478 GCA_964414805.1 uncultured Paludibacter sp. | reverse complement strand
TTTGTTAATGATCCAAGTTTCAAACATGCCAATATCAGCATCTCCGTCAGGGATTTAAGCTCGCAAAAAACTATTTTTCAACACAGACCCGAAAGTGCTACCATCCCGGCTTCTACCATGAAGGTGGTGACTACAGCTACGGCTTTGGAGTTGATGGGTCCAGACTTCACTTATAAAACCACGCTTTTGCATGATGGAAAGATTGATAAGGATGGTGTGCTCAACGGAAATCTGTATATAGTCGGCAGCGGCGATCCTACTTTAGGCTCTTTACGCCTTGGCGATAAGTGGTTTTTAGACAAGTGGGTAAAAGCTTTGCAAGACGCCGGTATCAAGCAAATCAACGGAAGTATAGTGGCTGATGAAAGTCGCTTCGACGATGAAGGCGCTAATCCCAAATGGATATGGGAAGATATAGGAAACTATTACGCTCCGGGCATCTATGGCATAGCTTACCGCGATAATACCTTGAATGTGGTGTTTAATTCAAAAGGCGTAGGTACCACTCCCGAAATCGTGAATATCAATCCGGTTATCGAAGATTTAACCATAGAAAATAACCTGAAAAGTAGTCGTATTAGCTTTGATAGTGCCTATTTTTACGGTTCACCAAGAAGTAAAGAACGCTCTGTAAGAGGAGAAATACCTGCCAATAAAGATAGGTTTATTGTGAAAGCCGAACTCCCCGAGCCGAGCTTGATTTTAATACATGATTTTCAGAAAAAACTGACTGAACAAGGCATCAGCGTTAACGAAGAACCTTACACCCTGCAAGCTACCGATTACAGCTATAAAACCAAAGGCTTTGCACGCACCACTATTTACACACATGAATCAGTGCCTTTGAGCAAAATCATCCAAGAAATTAATCAGTATAGTAATAATTTCTACGCAGAACAGCTCTTCAAATCTATCAGTTTATACCATTATGGACATGGTACCAACCGCGCCTCTATCCAGTATATCAAACAGTTTTGGAAATCGAAAGGCCTGGATGTCAATCAATTGTTCATGGAAGATGGTTCGGGTTTAAGTCCAAGCAATGCCGTTACCGCTCAATTTCTCACCGACCTGATGACCTATATGTATCAGAAAAGTCAATATAAAGAGGTGTTTTTTAATAGCTTATCCATTGCCGGAAAAAAGGGAACTTTAGCTGGATTGCTTAAAAAAACGGATCTTTCGGGAAAAGTTTTTGCAAAAAGTGGCACTATCTCACGCGTAAGAGCTTATACCGGCTATATCATTCAAGATAATCGTCAATGGGTGTTTACCGTCATGGTCAATAATTACAATGGTAATGCTTGGCAGACTTTAACCAAGATAGAGAATCTATTGATAGAACTTACAAATTGATACTAAAGCACTTAATTTGCAAGAAAAATTATAAAAAACAGCTGTCTTGTGTGTGCAAAATAAAAAAACATTTATCTTTGCATTTCTTTTGTTTTTCTAAATAGCAAAACTGTTTCGTGTACAAGGTGCTTAAAATGGAGGCACTCTTTCTTTTTTTTGCAAAAAACAATACTATTATATATTTACTTTTTCAATTTTTATAACAAACATGCAAGAAATAAAATTTTACAGTGGCGAGAATTTGCCTCTTGAATTGCACAAGACACGCATCGTGCAAAAACTTCATTTAGTACCTATAGAACGCCGTTTAGAAGCCTTGAAAGAAGGGGGTTACAACACTTTCCAATTGAATACCAATGATGTGTTTTTGGATATGTTGACCGACTCCGGTACCAATGCCATGAGTGATAATCAATTAGCTGCTATGATGCAGGCCGACGACGCTTATGCCGGTTCTCAAAGTTTTATTCGTCTGCAAAAAGCAGTAGAAGACGTATTGGGCAAAAAACATTTACTACCTGTGCATCAAGGACGTGCAGCTGAAAACCTGATTTGTGTTGCCTACGTGAAAAAAGGCAGTTTAGTGCCTATGAACTACCATTTCACAACTGCTATGGCACATATTACCGATAAAGGCGGACAAATCGTTGAATTATTATATGATGAGGCATATGTAATCAACTCCGACCATCCTTTTAAAGGCAATATGAATATTGAAAAATTGGAGGAGGTTATTATTCAAAAAGGCCCTAAAAATATTCCTTTTATTCGCATGGAAGCTTCTACTAATTTGATTGGTGGACAGCCTTTTTCCATGCAAAACTTGCGTGATGTACGCGCTATTGCTGATAAATATAATATCCGTTTAGTATTAGATGCCAGCTTATTAGGTGAGAATGCCTACCTTATCCTACAAAGAGAAGAGGAATTTAAAGGTTCTGATATGGGCACTGTAATGAAGGCCATGACAGCCTTAGCGGATTTATGCTATTTCTCTGCAAGGAAATTAAGTTCTTCACGGGGTGGCGGTATTGCAACCGATAGCATGGAAATCTACAGAGAATTGGAAGCTTTAGTACCTTTGTACGAAGGTTTTTTAACCTATGGCGGTATGTCAGTGCG
>CAYPYZ010000270.1:0-2487 GCA_964414805.1 uncultured Paludibacter sp. | reverse complement strand
GATGTTATGTCGGCAACCGATAAAGCTGACTTGTTCTTACAAGATTATCAAGCTGGAAAATTCCATAATGCAGCAGGCTTAGGTTTAAAAATTGGTTGGAACGAAAACTTCATTATTTCCGTTGATTATGGCAAGGCCTTGAATGCTGATGATGGCGATAGCGGAGTATATATCAATTTGAATTATATGTTCTGATAAAGTTAGGCTAATTTTTATCTTTTGCTTGGTCTGTTTTACCTTTTGCAGGGTTTATTTTGCGGTAATATAAAGAAAATCTTGTTGCAAGGATGTGGTATATCTTTTCAATCCTTCTTTGGAAGGCCCTTTTACGGGATGCCCTATGCCATAACTAATATCGTAAATTGAGCCGCACTCTTCGCATACCAACCGCCCGAGACCATCGGGTACAACTTTAACAGATTGTTTGGCTTCATGTGGACAAGCCAAATCGAAGGCACGATAATGTCCTTCAAAATCAGCATATACGATAATACCACCATAACCGATTCTATCTATCAGTTCTTTTCCCATTCTTGGTTTTTCGAACAATTCGTAGGAGTTAACATTATTTCTTAATGAGATATTATAGGGTGGCAGTCGTAAATCTATTTCTAAATAGACATGAAAATCAGGGATGGATGATACAAAATTATCATCACATCCCTGTATAAAAAATAGGGGTGCAAAAAGTAAAAAGAGGTAAAATTTACCTTTTGCGCATATGGTTTTCATTATTAAAACTCAACAATAGGAGCAGTTTGACTACCGGTCTCTGCTTCAAAATAAGCCCTCTTTTCAAAGCCAAACATGGAGGCTATGATATTGGTAGGAAACCTTCGAAGCTTAGTATTAAAGGCATTGCTGGTTTCATTGAAACGTATACGCTCTGTGGCTATACGGTTTTCAGTACCTTCTAATTGTGATTGTAACTCCATGAAATTTTCATTGGCCTTCAAGTCCGGATAATTCTCTGTTATCATCATCAATCTGCCTAAAGCAGAAGATAATTGACCCTGTGCCGCTTGAAATTCTTGCAGTCTTTCAGGGGTTAAATTGTCTGGATCTACCGTTACTTGTGTGGCACGAGCTCTGGCTGCAATAACGTCTTCTAAAGTCTGACTCTCATGTGCCGCATAACCCTTTACTACACTTACTAAATTGGGAATCAAGTCTGCCCTACGCTGGTACTGACTTTCAACATTACCCCATTGCTGACTAACTCCTTCGTCTAATCTTACCAAACCATTGTATTGACCAATAGCGTACAATACAATAATAGCTATAACTGCTAATACGATTAATGTGCTTTTACTTTTCATATCTATATAAATTGATTGATGTTATTATTCCTGTTACCATCGACCGGTTGCGCCACCGCCACCCGACATGCCACCGCCAAAACTACCGCCACTAAAGCCTCCTCCACCAAAACCACCACGACCGCTAAAAATACTACCTGCTGCTGAACCGGCAGCAATATGACCACTTCGTGAAATCCTTGGTAGATTGTTGTTTTTATGATCCTCATAACCACAAAATTTACATTTATAGGTTACGCGCTCTGTGCCACTGCTAATAAAAGTAGGAGCTACCATAACCGTACGTTTGTGTAAACTATATGCTTTGGTTTTACAACTTGGACATTCTGAATATAAACTTGGTTTATCCAAAGTGAAAATAGCCTGATTACCACAATATTTACATAAGAAAACATCGTAATCTATAGCATGCAATTGCTCTTCAAATTGTTGAGAAACACTCAAGTATTCATCTTCTTTTTTCTCCGAAAGGAGATGCATCTTACCATCACAAACGGTACAAGGAATAGGCTGTCGCCTGATTCTCCACATCTTAGCTTTTGCATATAGATTGGCAGGATAAGTAATGATGGGAACTCCTAATACAAAGACTAAAAAAGCGGGATTAGAGAAAAATACTATCAGTAAAAACGCCACCATAGGAATACCTATATTCATGCTTAGCAGTATACCCTTTTTCTCTTTATTGATAGCTACGTATTTACTGATATTGGTAATCAATAAGTCATTGCTCTCTATTTTCTTAATGGATTTGTCTATCCATAAAAATGTAATTAACAATATAACTATATAAGCTGCTAAAGCGATAGGCAGCACTTCTGACCAAGGAATGCTTTGTTTTGCTTTGTCAAATTTTTCATCTTTCAAAACTGCACTTACTGCCGCAATTCCCTCCAAAAATCCTTGATTAAAATCTCCCTCACGAAAGTGTGGAAACATGTACTGACGCTGGATACGCGTTGATAAAGCATCGGTTAAAACACCCTCAATACCATAGCCGGTTTCAAAACGAATAGCAGGATCATCTTCTACAAAAAGTATCAATAAACCATTATTGTCCTTAGCCTTTCCTATACCCCATTTTGCAAATAATTTGGTTGCAAACGCTTCAATATTCTCATCCCCAATGGATTCAACCAAAACGATCGCTACTTCCGTTAATGTTGAA
>CAYPYZ010000269.1:0-2487 GCA_964414805.1 uncultured Paludibacter sp. | reverse complement strand
TGTTTTATCATCTTGCAGACCTTGTTCTTGTGAAACGCGTGCTGCTGCTGGTACATCGGATACTCCGGCCGAACCAATCAAAGGATTGACCTTATTGCCTTCTTTCAAGAATAAGTTCATTATTTTCGCGAATATTACGCCCATAGCGGTAGCAATAATAAAGGATAATGCACCTAATCCAAAGATTTTCAAGGAATCTAATGTAATAAATCTATCTGCTTGCGTAGATGCTCCAACTGTAAATCCTAAAAGGATGGTGATGGAGTTAATCAATGCAAATCTGGCTGTTTCTGCCAACCTTTCGGTAACGGTAGACTCTTTCAATAAATTACCCAAGAACAACATACCTAAAAGTGGTAAAGCACTTGGTGAAATGAAAGCAGTCAGTATCAAACCAATTACAGGGAAGGCAATTTTTTCTGTTTTGGAAACAGCACGTGGAGGTTTCATCCTGATTACTCTTTCCTTTTTAGTAGTGAGTAATCTCATTACAGGCGGTTGTAGTAAAGGGATCAGCGCCATATAGGAATAGGCAGTCACTGCAATGGTTCCAATCATTTCGGGTGCTAATTTCGATGAAAGGAAAATAGCTGTCGGTCCGTCAGCACCACCAATAATACCAATAGCCCCTGCTTGTTGCGGCGTGAATCCCAAAGCAAAAGCACCAATAAATGTAAGGAAAATACCCATTTGAGCGGCTGCTCCCAACAACATCAACTTTGGATTAGAAATCAGCGATGAGAAGTCGGTCATAGCTCCAATACCCAAGAAAATAAGAGGTGGATACCATCCTTTTACAACACCTGAATACAATATATTCAGCACAGAGTTTTCTTCGTAAATACCTATTTCATAACCTGTTGAGAATGGGATATTACCTACTATCATCCCAAATCCTATGGGTACTAAAAGTAGCGGTTCCCAGTTCTTTTTTACACCTAAGAAAATAAATACTATCCCGACTATAATCATGAATAAGTATTTGAATTCGAAGTTGGCGAACCCGGTATTTGACCAGAATGTATTTAAACTATCCCAAATAGCATCCATGGTGCTTGCTGATTGTCCAAAGGCTTGCGCCACACCAAACACAGCTATAAGCGATAAAGTTATTGTAAGTCTTTTGATTATGCTATTATTCATATCGCTATTCAATTTCAAATAAATCTTCATCTTGCAAAACAGCTGTTCCAGCCGGAGCTATTACCCTCAGAACCTTTCCATTTCTTTCTGCTAAGATATTATTTTCCATTTTCATGGACTCCATAACCATCAAAACATCACCCTCATTAAAACTATCGCCTTCAGCCACATTCACTTTCAACACACTACCCGGTAGTGGCGATTTAATGGTTTTAGAACTTGGTTTTTTACTGGCTGCAATAGGACTTAAGTTTTCTTTAACCCTATCGTCGCCTTGCTTGGTTTGAACTTCTTTTCTCACCAATACGGGAGTTTTTGAAGCCTTGATTTCTTGCTGTAATTCTATTTTATAGGGAGTACCATTGACTTCCAATTTGGCAATATTGTCTTCTACGCTTTTTACGTTCACAGCGTATTCATTGCCACTTATAGTGAATTTAAATTTCTTCATTGATTTGCTGTTTATTATCGAATTAAGTTTGTTAAGCCATAAATTTTTGAATTCCAAGGCGAGTAACGTCTCTCTATTCTCTTGATAGTTATGATATTACTTTCTTCGTCATGTTCATCACTTAGGAAAAGGTGTAATGCCATAGCCATAGCCGCAACTTCCTGTCCGCTGATAGTGTCAATTGACTTAAGATCAGTGCTTTCATTACCAGTTTCTTTCTTATGTTTTAGTTTAAAAGAACGGGTACTTATATTACTCAGCAGTTTAAATGCGAAAACTAATAGCGCCAAGGCGACAAAAACCACCAAAATCCCAATGATAGCCAACAATATAATATCGTTTAATTGGATATTTAATATATTCATTTGCTTAAATTGATTAAAGTGGAATATTTGAATGTTTCTTAAGTGGATTAACAAGCTTTTTCGTTTGTAATGCTTGGAAAGCCCTGATTACTCTAAAGCGTGTGTTGCGCGGTTCGATTACGTCATCAATATAACCATATGCAGCTGCTTGATAAGGATTTGCGAATTTCTCATTATAATCAGCTACTTTTTCTGCTATAAATTTAGCTTTTTCATCTGCATCATTCATAGATCTGATAGTTCTTCCTTCCAAGACTTCAACAGCACCACTGGCACCCATCACAGCAATTTCTGCAGTTGGCCAAGCATAGTTGAAATCGCCTCTTAATTGCTTACAACTCATCACATCATGTGCACCACCATATGATTTTCTGATAGTTACAGTCACTTTCGGAACTGTTGCTTCTCCGTATGCAAACATCAATTTAGCACCATGAGTAATAATACCTGCATACTCTTGTCCACTACCTGGTAGAAATCCTGGAACATCCACCAATGTTAATACAGGTATATTGAAGGCATCACAGA
>CAYPYZ010000268.1:0-2493 GCA_964414805.1 uncultured Paludibacter sp. | reverse complement strand
ATAAACGTCACTCCTGCATTCTTCATCTGTGTGACGTATTGATCCCCAATGGTGAGGTCAATTGCCTGTTGTTTTGCTGCAGCTTCGACACCAGCTTCATCGATTGCTCGCTGAAGATCAGCAGGCATCGAATCGTACTTCTCGCGACTCATCAGCAAGAATCGAGTGGCAACATCGTGCTCAGTCAAGGTGATATTTTTACACACCTCGTAGTGCTTCTGCTGCGCCATACTTGCAAATGAGTTCTCCGCTCCATCGATAACACCGTTTTGTAACGCTTGATAAATCTCGTTAAAAGCGATGAAGGTCGGTTGTACTCCAAGTTTTTCCCAGAATGCAATTTGAGTTGGTGAGTTTTGGATTCGGAACTTGATGTTTCGCATGTCCGCAAGAGTAGCCACTGGCTTCACAGTGTACATATTCCGGACGCCATCCTTGAAGTAGGAAAGAAATTTAAAGATTTTGTTTTTCTCAATGTACTCAATCATTTCTTGACCGGGCGCGCCGTTCACAAACCGCTCCCAGTGAGGAATGTCCGCAAAGAGGTAAGGAAGAGAGAGTAAGTCTGCTTCTTTTACCGTCTGAGCCATAAACGCAGGGGCTGAGATAGCGATATCAATCGTGCCCGTCGCAAGTTTTTGCACGAGCTCATCCTCATTTCCTCCAAGCTCACCACTGCCGTGAATTGTGACAGTGACTCGCCCGTTGGTCTTCCGCTCAACAGCTTCCTTAAAAGCCTCAATCCCTTTGTGGAATGAGTGATCTGGGGTGTTCACGTGTGCTGCCACAAGATTATAAGTCTTGTCTTTGGCAGCTTCGCCTTGCCCTGCCGCAAAGACCATCGTAGTAGCAAACAGTGCAATCAACAGAAAGATTCCAATTCGCTTCATAAAGAACTCCTTTTTTTTATTCAAAACGGCCCCTCCCCGCTACCCCATATCAGTCACAGCTGGGGGTAATCAGGTTAGGAATCAACCGTATTTGATTCAATGTATGCCTTGAAGTCAGCCTCACTTCGTTCGATGTGCCGGAGCATCAAAAGCGAAGCGAGATCTTTATCTCTTCGCTCAATCGCCTCCACGATTGCCTGATGCTCTCGAACTCCATTTTTCGGACCGATTGTTTCAAAGGTTTTAAGTTGATATGCCAAAAAATATGTATTCACAAGCTCCATAATTCGCTCAATGATCGCATTATCCGCTCCCTTAATGATGGTGTTGTGAAAATTACCATCTGCAATACAGAATGTTTCTGTAGTTCGATCAAACTCATATTTTTTCATCGTCTCAAGATATCCTTTAATCTCATCGACAGAATTTCGATCAGCATTTTGGATAAATAGACGTATACATGCAGGTTCGATTATTTTACGAAACTCAAGTATTGCCAACGTATCATTATTATCAAGAAAGATTTTTGGGATCATTTGATTGAGGGCTGTATCAACCCCCAAGGAACGTACGTATGTACCAGAGCCCTGTCGTTTTGAAAGAATATCTAAGGATACCAAGGACCCTATCGCTTCTCGTACAGCTTGCCTTCCAACTCCAACAGATTGCATAAGCTCGTTTTCTGTATGGATCTTTGCACCTGGGGCCCATTCTCCACTGATAAGTTTTTCACGGATATAATCAACAACGAGGGAACTCGCTGAAGTTCTTGTTTGATCCATAGCTTGGCCCCCCTACTCATAATCATATGATGACTTTTAAAGTATTAGATGAATATTTATAGAATGTCAAGAAAAATATTTTAAATATTTTTGCTAAATCCCTCCAACTAAACACCGTGTATTTCAATAGGAATTAAGAAGTCTAACTAATTTCATTTATAGGCAGGATTCACTAAAACCAAGACACGGGGCACTCAATTTCAAATCTTAATCGGTCAATTAATGAGTAGCGTTAATAAAACACTATAAATGCATTGTGCATTTTTGCTGCCTAACTCTTTTTAATCGACGCTAAAGAGCCGAAATCAAAAGAATCAATAACTTTCGACCTAGTACTCGTGAAACAGAAGAAGGGATGTCTGTACCATAACCCTTCGTTTAATATATTGTTATTTGTTATTCTGTAATTAGTTATAATATTTATTTACAATCTATTAATCGATATTCTATCCGTAAGTTTAGGTTGTTTTAACGATACCTACTTAAAAGATACAAGACTTAGAACATACTTTAAAACAGGACATTCTTGCACTCATGTAGATGCCTTCCTATTATTCCCTGTTTCTTACCGATGTCTTTTACTTTCTTAAACCGTATTTTAATTACTGAATACTATATCAACCTTTCGTTCGTATACTTTTTTGGGTCACGACGATCCAATGCTGCTAGCATGAATCTAAAATTTAAATTCGCGTTTAATGTAAAAACTTTTTGATTACGTTAATTTTAAAAATAATCCTTTTCTTTACGAGTAAGTACCTTTAGAATATATATACATTTGTCTGATGACTTTCGTAGTCACGGGCATACAGGAGTTACAA